>DAOPYU010000019.1:0-20113 GCA_035353095.1 Candidatus Sumerlaeota bacterium
CCAGCAGCTCGACCAGGTGACGGTCGAGGTGCAGCACGAGTTCGGCGAGCGACTCTTCAACCTCCTGCCGGGTCGAGGAGTCGCGCTGAATGCCTACCAGAACCGCCCGTTCCGGCGCGGGGCGTGTGGTCTGGGGGGGGGCTGTTTCGTTTTCCATCATGCGGCGGGTCTCACTTGTCGGTCGGAGGCGCGGATTTTTTCAGGAGTTCCTCGAAGGGACGCGCCTGAATTCTGGAACCGGCGGGCGGATCGGTCTGGAACGCCTGTTCGTCCTTGATCTGTCCGACGGCCAGTTTCTCGACCGATTTAACATCCAAGGTCAGACTGCTGTTGCACAGTTTCACCTCGAATTTCGAGGGGAAGGGCTTGCCGTCGAAATCCGTGTATTCGAAATAGCGCACAATCACCTGGGGCTGGTCGGCGCGGTCCGAAACGGTGACCTTGTCCACCAGGCCGTCCTCGACCCGCACGGAGTAAAGCTCCTTACGGTCAACAAGGTCCTGGACCACAAACCAGTGTTTGCCGTCCCGTTTCGGCATCGGGTTGCCCGCCACCGCGCGCAGCGACGCGGCCAGTTCCTGATTGACCAACAGCGCCCGCACCACATCGGTGGGTTTCATGCCGAACAGCACTTCCGGATGCGCGTCGAGGTCCTCGACCGTTCCCCGGTAAAATTTTGCATCCTGGGGCAGGTAAATCGAAGCCGTTTTGCCCTTCTGGATCACCCGGAACATTTCCCCCTGACGCGGATGGTCCACCTTCAACAGCACCCGGTCGGGATGGAGGTAGAACGAACAGAGGGTTACCAGCTGGCTGCCCTTGAGCGCCCCTCCCGACGCTTTCACACTCATCTGGACCATCAGGTTCTCGACGTGTGGCTGGCGTTTCTCGATCAGGGTCGCCAGATCGCCGGCCTGCATGGGCGCACTTTCGAGCGGCGCCACCGGCGCCTTGAACCGGCTGCACGAACTGGCCAGCACGCACAGGAGTCCCAGCCCCACTGCCAACATCCACCGCACACTCATTTTCCGCATGTTCTTCTCCCCTTCCACAGGTCTGATTGTTCCTCTTCGATTCGGATCCCGTCCTGCCGGTACGGGTCATGGGGTCATCCAATTCTTTCGGTTGATTCCCGCCGCCGGGCGGCGACCACCCGCTCGATGCCCTGATAGTCGTGCGTCACATCCACGGCCTCGAAACGCCCGCCGGATTCGAACAGATCGCGGACCGCCGCCGCCTGGCCCGCGCCGATCTCGAGCGCCACTCCCCCGCCGGGCCGGACCCGTTCCGCCGCCAGAGGGATCAGGGCGCGAATGGCGTCCAGGCCGTCCGGCCCGCTGAACAGCGCCCCCGCCGGTTCATAGCGCACCACGTCGGGGGGTAGTGTTTCCCGTTCGCTCTCCGCGATATAGGGTGGGTTCGAGACCACCCAGTCGAATGTCTCCCCCACCCCATCCAGAAAGGAAGTGTGGACGAAGCGGATGGCGTTCTCGACCCCCTGCGCCCGGGCGTTTTCACGGGCGATGGCGAGCGCCTGCTCGGAGAGGTCGGTGGCGACGATGCGCGCGCCGGGTAGGTTCACCGCCAGCGCCACGGCTATCGCGCCCGAGCCGGTGCCCACGTCGGCGATCACCGGGGCCTCGAGCGCCTTGGTCGCGCTCAGGACCCGCTCGACCAGGAATTCCGTCTCGGGCCGGGGCACCAGCACGCCGGGACCGACCTGGAACTCGATCGAGAAGAACTCGCGGCAGCCCAGAATGTAGGCGATCGGCTCGAACTGGGCGCGCCGCTTGAGCAATTCCAGGTACCGCTCGCGTTCGTTCGCCGTGAGAGGCTGGTCCCACTTCAGGTACAATTCGAGGCGTTTCAGACCGAGCACCTCACCCAGAAGCAGTTCCGCGTCGAGCCGCGCCCCGGACACCCCTTTGCCGGTGAGCCACTGGGCGGACTTGAGCAACGCGTCTTTGACATTCAACAGGGTCTGAACCGTCATGAACCTCTCGCCTTACACCTCATTGGGACGCCCCTTCAGGGCTCTGAACGATTAAAGGGCCTTTCCGTGGGTTCCCTGCGGTCACCCCCGGGAGAATCCAAAAGTTATAATACTGAGGAATAGAATCCTGTTTCTTGCCCCGTCAGGGGCAAAGGCCAGTAGCCGGGGGTGGAGCGAAGCGGAACCCCCGGAAAAAGGGTCATCTCCTTGTGCGCCCCGGAGGGGCGCAGGGTAGTTATTTTGTAAAGACAATAGGTTAACTCCACTCGACTTATCCCGATCATTTTATTTTTCCTCCGCCCCATCCGGGGCGGGAAGAATTGGGGGACAGATCCGGGGGTTCCGCTTCGCTCCACCCCCGGCTACTCGCCTGCGCCCCTCTGGGGCACTTTTTTCTATCCGCAAGATGTTTGTATAATAGTGTGTTTTGTGTTCGCCCTCGGCATCGTCTTAAGACTTTTGGATTCTCCTGTTCGGTCTCCCCGGCTATCGTATCTGAATCCCCTTCAGGGATTCTTACTTCGCCTCAATTCTCCGTAATCGTTGTCATTTTGTCTCAGGAAAACCGTGAGCAACGGTTGCGATCCTCTCATCCGGTCAGTGGAATCGGCCCGCCTGGGCGAGTTTGCGCGATTGTTCGTCGCGCATCAACGCTTCAACCACCGCCTCCAGCTCGCCCTCGACGATCAAGTCGAGTTTGTAGAGGGTCAGCCCGATGCGGTGGTCGGTCAGGCGGTTCTGGGGAAAATTGTAGGTCCGGATGCGCTCGCTGCGGTCGCCGGAGCCGACCTGCTGGCGGCGCTGCGCGGACTCCACATCCTGGCGCTTCTGATTCTCCAGGTCGTAAAGACGCGAGCGCAGAACTTTGAGCGCCTTGGCTTTATTTTTGTGTTGCGACTTTTCGTCCTGACACGACACCACCAGACCCGAGGAAAGGTGCGTGATACGCACGGCCGAGTCGGTCGTGTTGACGTGCTGGCCGCCCGCGCCGCTCGACCGGAACACGTCAATGCGGATGTCTTCGGGTTTGATGTCGAGTTCCACTTCCGAGGCTTCGGGCAGCACGGCCACGGTGATGGCCGAGGTGTGGATGCGTCCCTGGGTTTCGGTCGTCGGCACACGTTGTACCCGGTGTGTGCCGCTTTCGAATTTCAGGTAGCTGTACACCTTTTCCCCAGTGATCGAAAAAATCACTTCCTTGAACCCACCCAGTTCGGTTGGATTGCTCGACAGGAATTCGAGTTTCCACCCCTGTCGTTCGGCATAGCGCGTGTACATGCGCAGCAGGTCGCCCGCGAAGAGAGCGGCTTCCTCGCCGCCGGTGCCTGCGCGGATTTCCATGACGATATTTTTTTCATCGAGCGGGTCGGCGGGCAGCAGCAGCAGTTCGATTTCCTGTTCGAGGCGCTTCAATTCCGCCTCGGCCTGTTCGGTTTCCTCACGCGCCATTTCGGCAATGCCGGGGTCCGGGTCGGAGGCCAGAATCAGCGCGTCGTCGAGCACGGCCCGCATTTTCTGGTACTGGGTCCATTTTTCGACAATGCGGCCCAGTTCGCGGTGCTTGCGCGTGATCTCGCGGTAGCGTTCCTGATCGGCCAGCACGGCGGGATCGGCCAGCGTTTCCTCGAGCCGGTTAAAAGCCAGTTCCACTTCTTTACACTGCGTTTCGAAACCCATAACCCGCCATTCCTGAATCTTCCGCCCGATTCTCTTCAAGACGGACGGCTTTCGTCTCGCCCCCGTTCGGGGCAAACGCATCAAAGACCTCTTTCTTTTGACATACCCCGGCACAAAAGTACAGGAAATTGCAGTTTGAGGGAACCGGTTGGCTGGGGTGACGTTTGGGCCAGTGATCCGTCAAATGAGACGGATCGGACAGATTCGGCCGATCACATGGAACCCCGTTGCTCTGCTCCCCTGCTCCTCCCGCCTCCCTTGAAGATTTCCGGACCGTGTGCTACCATTTCTCTCCCCTGTTTCCCGGGTTTGCCGGAGAAACAGGACGAACAGGGAAACCCCCTGTGTGGAGGAAAGGAATCGTACGACTGTGGCCGTGAAAATCGCCGTATTGGCCGATCTGCATTACCGTCCCGGCGGGATCGGACCCCACAACCGCAATGCCGCGCATCCCGAGGAACGCGGCGACATGGGGCACGTGTTGTGGCTGCGGGCCATTTACCGCCTCAACCGGTTGATCCGGCCCGACGTGGTGTGTGTGCTGGGCGACCTGCTCGACGATGGCGCGGCCCCGGACGCCGTGGACGCCTTGCGCGAGTTGCGCGGCCTGTTCGATCATCTCAAGGCGCCCTGGATCGCCCTGCCGGGTAATCACGACCCGTCGCCGGAGGTTTTCTGGAGCGTCTTCGACCGTCCGGCGGACTGGATGGATATCGGCGGAGTCCGGTTTCTTCCATTCGACGACTCCGAGGAACCGGGGTTCTACGCCTCGCGGCCCGCGGAACATCTCGAACGGATGGCCTATGCCCGCGCGGGGTGGCGTGGGCCGATTGTCAGCCTCCAGCATGTCCCCCTTTTTCCGGCGGGCACGAGCGACTCGCCGTTCCACTACACCAACGCCGACATGGTGATCGCCTCCATGCGTCGCAATGGGATCGAGCTGGCGCTCAGCGCGCACTATCACGCGGGAATTGATCCGATTCGAACGGACGACGGCCTCTGTTTTGCCGCCGCGCCCGCCCTGTGCCGTTCTCCCTTTGAGATGCTGGTCGTCGAACTGGACCCGTCCCGGCCCGCCGGGGAGTTCATCCGGATCGAGCGTCACGCTCTGGCGATGGACCCGCGCCTGGGGTTGACCGATCGGCACGTCCACACGCAGCTGGCCTACTGCGCCGAGAACATGGACGCGCGCCTCAACCTCGAACTGGCGCGTGACTTCGGTCTGGCGGCCATCGGGTTTTCCGAACACGCCGACCACCTCTACATGAACCGGTTGGGGTACTTCAGTTTCGAGGGGATCTCGCGCGGGGGCGATCTGGTCGAGCTTGCTCCGGACGCGCGCCAGTTGCCTCCCTCCCCCACCGGGCACAATTTCGATTTCACGCGCCCGCAGTTCAAGGTTCTGGCCACCGAGCCGGCCGGGATCGCGCCTTTTCTCGAACGCCGGGTCGAGCAGTATCTCGCGATCGCCCGGGAGGCGGGCTGTGAACCGTGGCAGATCGGGACCGAGGTCAGCTGCGACTTCAACGGGCGGCCCATGTTGGCTCCGCACGACCGGGGGCATTTCAGTTACGTGATCGGCGCGGTCCACCAGATTTCCGAGCTCTGGCGCGCGCCTCGCGATCCGAAGCGGGTTCAGGACGATTTTCTGGCCACGCTCGAACGTTTTCTGAAATACGAGTTCCAGATTCTGGCCCACCCGTTCCGGATTTTCCACCGCGCCGGGATCGAGATCCCCGACGCCCTGCAACAGACCACCATCCGCTTGATCAAGGAGGCGGGAGTCGCGGCGGAGATCAATTTCCACACCAACGAGCCCACCCCGGAATTCGTGCGGTTGTGTATTGAAGCCGGTATCCCGCTGACCTTTGGCGGCGACGCGCACAACCTGTACGAAATCGGCGACTTTGCCCTCCACCTCGACTTGTTGCGCCGCGCGGGCTACGACGGCGACCCGGCCGACATTCTGTTGCCCTGGCCCGATGGGGGGAAATGACCAGGAATTCCCCCGTCCTGCCGAGATGAGGATAGTCCAGAGGTGGCACGGGCGTCCCGCCCGTGATTTGCCGACGTCCTCGTCGGCAGGACCGAGAATTTCGGGGCTTTTGTTTCGGAGCCTCTTCATGGGTGAGACGCCCATGCTACCTCAGAACCGCTTTCCTTTCGGGGTGAAGGTCCGAAGAGGAGAGATGTTGGTTAGACTCCGGGAGGAAATGACTTCCTCTGGCTCTTGCGTGTCGTTTTTCCATTCGGTATGGTGAGAGAGTAGCCCTTCGCCGTGAGAGCGGACGAGGGAGGAAGGACAAGGAGTTTTCGTGCGAGCCATTCAACCGTCCATGAGCCATGCCGAGCGCATCCGGCGTTATTTCAGTGTGTGTCCGCTTCTGCCGGCGCCCATGTGCAGCTACACCGACCGTCCGTTTCGCGATCTGTTGCGCCTGCTGGGCGCGCATCTGATCTATACCGAGATGTACTGTTCCGAGGCGATCGTGCGCGGCGACCCGAAGACGTGGAGCCTGATGGATTATCGAAACGAAAGCGGTCCGGTCGCGGTTCAGATTTTCGGGTCGCGGCCCGATCTCATGGCCGAGTCCGCCCGCATCGCCGAGCGATGGGGCGCGCATGTGGTGGACCTGAATCTGGGGTGCCCGGCGAAGAAGATCGTCCGGGGCGGGTGCGGTTCCGCCCTGGCCGAGGACCCGAAGAGCGCCCTGGCCATTGTGCGCGCCATGCGCAAAGTCCTGCGCGTGCCGTTCACGGTCAAGATGCGGTGGCAACCGGACGGGCAGAGTCTGGAACTGGCCCGCGCCTGTGAGGCCGAAGGGGTGGACGCCGTGGCGCTCCACGCGCGGACCCGCGCCCAGGGGTATTCGGGCGTGGCCAACTGGGACTGGATCGCCCGGCTCAAGGACACGGTCAACATCCCCGTGGTGGGCAACGGCGATGTGCGCTCGGTGGCCGACGCGCGCCGGATGCTGGCCCAGACCGGCTGCGATGCGGTCATGGTGGGCCGGGGCATGGTGGGCAATCCGTGGTTGTTTCAGGAAGCCGCCGAGGCCCGTCTCCAGACGGGGAAACGGGAGATTTCGCCTGAGGAAGAATTTAAGGAAGAGGAAGCGGCCAATTCGAGCGTGACGGCGCCCCCTGTCTTTTCCCAGTCGGCCATTGCCGGGGAGGTGGAAGAGGCTGACGAGGCGGTCTGCGATCTGGAGGCCGAGGTCGCGTCGTTAAACGCGTCCCTGCCCGGATGCGCCGAACGGCTGCGGGTGCTGTTTCTCCACGCGCAGCTCATGTTTCGCCACCGGGGTCCGAAAGGACTGGTCGAGTTCCGCAAGCACTGCGCCTGTTATATCCGGGGGCTTCACGGCGCGCGTCAGGCGCGGCCCGAACTGATGCAGGTGACCACCCTCGACGAGTTGTGCGAGAAACTGACCGCGCATTTCGGCCCGTTCGAGGCGTGCTGGCTGGCCGACTGATTCGTCTGGGGCAAAGAACAGAGTTTCAGGAGTGTTTCCCATGAGCGATGTTCCAAACACGGATTCTCCCGAAAACCCGCCGCCCCCGGCTGAGACACCGGAAGCCTGGTCCGCTGTGGATCGGGCACAGGCGCAAGAGGCGTTGCGAAAAGCCCACGAGCGGCTGGCTTTTCACCTGGAGAACTCGCCGCTGGTTTCGGTCGAGTGGGATCCGGATGTGCGGGTGCGGGTCTGGTCGCCTGGCGCGGAACGGATTTTCGGGTGGACGGCCCGGGAAACAATCGGCAAGCGGTTTTCCGAGTGGCGATTCATCCATGAAGAAGATCTGGAACATGTCGAGACCACGGTTCGGATTCTGATCCAGGGAAATGACCGGCAGAATGTGCTGTATAACCGGAACTATCGCAAAGACGGCTCGATCCTCCATTCCATGTGGTACTCGACGGTCATGCGGGACAGTTCGGGCGAGGTGGTGCATATCTGGTCGCAAATGCAGGATATAACGGCCCAGAAGAAAGCGGAAGCGGCGCTTTCGAAGGTCAGTGAAGACCTGCACAGTCTGATGTCTTCGGTCCCCGATTGCCTCTGGAGTGGCGAGGTGGATATCGAGGGGCATCTGACGCTCGATTTCTGCTCGCCGGTGCTCGAGCGTCTGACCGGATTGAGTTCGGGTGCGTTGATCCGGAATCCGGCTCTCTGGGACGAACAGGTGGTCCATCCCGAGGATCGGGCTGGAGTCTCGACCCTGGGCCGTGGGGCGTTGAACCTGAGTCTGCAATCCTCGGTCTCCGTGGAGTACCGTATCCTGTTGCCCAATGGCCGGGTGCGGTGGATTCGCGACAATGTGACATTCGGCCGGGCCGTGGCGGGCCGCCGTCGGCTGCACGGGGTGTTGACCGACGTGACCGAACGCAAGGGGTGGGAGACGGAACTCGAATGGATGGTGCAGGATCGCACGGAGAAAATCCGGCAGATGGAACGCGAGCGCTTCGAGATGGAGAAGGCCGCCGCCAGTGGGCGCATGGCCGCCCGCATTGCGCATGAAATCAACAACCCCCTGGCGGGGATCAAGAATTCCTTTCAATTGCTCAAGGGGGCGATTTCACCCGATTACCGCCATTACAGCTATGTGCCGCGCATCGAGAAGGAAATAGACCGCATCGCGAGCATCGTGCGGCAGATGTACTCGCTCTACCGGTCCGACCGCGAAAAGCCGCGCCGGATGCAGGCGGACGAAATCATCGAGGATGTGGTGGCGCTGCTGGATTTCAACGCCGGCAAGTGTCAGGTGCGGCTGACGTTCGTGCGCCCTGCCGAACCGGTCTGGGCGGTTCTGGCCGAAGGGTTGGTGCGCCAAGCGTTGATGGCCGTGGCCCAGAATGCCATCGAGGCTTCGTCGCCCGGGCAGGAAGTTCGGATTGAAATGCAGACGGACGAAGTCTGGTTGCGCATTCTGGTTCGCGACTGGGGATCGGGAATTTCCGAGGAAATCCGGGACCGGCTCTTCGAGCCGTTCTTCACGACCAAGGAAGACCTGAAGACGGGCGGGTTGGGATTGGGACTCTCGGTGGCCAAAGGGGTGGTCGAGAGCATGGGTGGCACACTGAGTTTCGACTCGGCGACCGGACGGGGGACCGTCTTCCTGATCGTGTTGCCGCTTGACCGGGTGGAAACGCCCGCCGCGCCGTAAGCGTTTTGCACCAAAACAGAATCGGACGGATCGGTCCGATCCGTCCGATTCTGCCGATTTTTCCCGGATATTCCCCAAAGTACGGGGGGGCGCTCTTACTCAGAACTCCGCCGAGTTCGGCGTGCGCGGGTAGGGGATCGTGTCGCGGATGTTACCCAGACTCGTGGTGAACTGGATGATGCGCTCGAACCCGAGGCCGAACCCGGCGTGGGGCACGGTACCGTAGCGGCGCAGGTCGAGGTACCACTGGTAGTCCTTCGGGTCGAGGTGGCATTCCGCGAGGCGGCGTTCGAGGACCGGCTGGCGCTCTTCGCGCTGGCTGCCGCCGATGATTTCGCCGACTTTGGGGACGAGGATGTCCATCGCCGCGACGGTTTTGTCGTCGTCGTTGAGGCGCATGTAGAAGGCTTTGATGGTCTTGGGATAGTTGATGACGATCACGGATTTCTTGAAGTGCTGCTCGGTGAGGTAGCGCTCGTGCTCGCTCTGGAGGTCCTTGCCCCATTCGACCGGGAACTCGAACTTGTGGCCGCTGGCCAGGAGAATGTCCACCGCTTCGGTGTAGGTGATGCGTTCGAACCGGCTCTCGGCGACGTGCTGGAGGGTCTCGATGAGGGTTTTGTCCACGTACTGGTTGAAGAAGGCCATGTCCTCGGGGCAGCGTTCGAGTGCGCTCTGGAAGAGGTGTTTGACGAACGCTTCGCCGACGTTCATGTCGCCTTCAAGGTCGCAGAAGGCCATTTCGGGTTCGATCATCCAGAACTCGGCGAGGTGGCGCGCGGTGTTCGAGTTTTCGGCGCGGAACGTGGGACCGAAGGTATAGACGTTCGTCAGGGCGCAGGCGTAGGTCTCGGCGGAAAGCTGGCCGCTGACGGTGAGCGAGGTGCGGCGGCCGAAGAAGTCCTGTGCGTAGTCAATCTGTCCCTCGGACGTCAGCGGGGGCTTCTGGGGATCGAGCGTGGTGACGGTGAACATCTCGCCCGCGCCTTCGCAGTCGTTCCCGGTGATGATCGGGGTGTGGAGGTAGAGGAACCCGCGCTGCTGGAAGAATTCATGGACGGCGTAGGCCAGGCAGTTGCGGATGCGGGCCACCGCGCCGATGGTATTCGAGCGGGCGCGCAGGTGCGCCACCTCGCGCAGGAACTCGAGGCTGTGGCGTTTTTTCTGCATCGGGTAGGTGTCGGGATCGTCCACCCAGCCGATGACTTCGAGTTTCTGAGCGAGAATTTCGACGGCCTGGCCCGCGCCGGGCGACTCGCGCAGCAGGCCCTCGACGCGCAGGCTGCATCCGGTCGTGAGGCGCAGGACTTCGGATTCATAGTTCGGCAGGGTGTTTTCAGCGATGACCTGAATGCCGGTCATGGTCGAGCCGTCGGAGATTTCGAGAAAGGAAAAGCCGCCCTTGGAGTCGCGGCGGGTCTTGACCCAGCCGTGGGCGGTGACGGATGCGCCGAAGTCGCGGCGGTCCAGAAGCGCTTTCACGCGGAGTGTCGAATCGAGCATGGTTTTGATCCCCTCTGGGTGGTGGGTTTTGGGTGGCGGATGAGAAGGTCCCGGTTCGGTGTGCCGGTTTCCCGTTGCGCGCAGTCAGGATAGGCGGACCCGCCCGGAAAGAAAAGAAAAATGAGACGGGGGGGAATGGATAATGGATAATGGACAATTGAACCCCAAAACCACGGCTGAGCGCCAACGGCGCGAATTTATACCAGCCTGGAGCAAGCGTAGCGTCGCCCCAGGATAGGCGTCCCCGTTTTACAGGGCTGAAAGCCCGAACTATGAAAAATTTGGGTAAAACACATAGATAAAGCGGGCTTTCAGCCCTTTGACTAAAAACCAACCGGATTTCCTGGGGCGATGCCCCAGGCTACAATGGTTCGCGCCTTTGGCGCTTGACCCACCCCTTTCCCCTTCTCAACGGTACTTTCCGGGTTGATGCGAATATTCGGGATCAATAGACCCGCCAGCCGGCCCAGTTGGAATGGAAGAGAGCGGAAATATCGAGGTCGCGGTCCAGGATGATCTCGAGGGGGTTCTGGGCGCCGGAGGCGTCTCCCGCCCACCCGAGGAAGGGATGATCCGGCGTGGAGGTTGCCTGAATCTGGACGGGGGTCCCGAGGGGATAAGCGTCGCGGGCCGGGGTGACCTGCACGACGCCGCCGTTGGTGTTGAGCCGCAACGCATAGCGTCGCAGGGAGGGGTCAAAGGGAATCCGGTCGCCCTCCATGGCCCGGATGGCGCAGTAGGTCCAGGCGGTGGCGCCGACGTGGAGGCCCCATTCCCGGGGGCCGTGGTGCGCTCCCACGCTGTCGCTGAAGGTGTCCGCCGACTGCGGCCAGGCGCGCTGGCCCTGTTCCGCATATTCGGAGGCCAGCAGGGAATTGAACAGGTTGGTGGCGCTGGGGCTGTTTTCCACCGTTTGCAGGAGACAGATCACCTGGGCGGCGCCGATGTTCCACAAGGTTTGCTCAGAACTGAAGGGAGTGGGCTGGGGAACTTTTTTCAGTGAGGCCCCGTCGAGGGGAAGGACCCCGTAGAGCGAGGCGTCTTCCAGTCCGGTCAGGTTTCGCACGCCATAAAAGGACGTGGCGTAGTTGCGTTCGAAATACAGGAGGCAATTGTCGGTTTCCAGAAGGTACGACAGGGTCTGGCGCGCCAGATCCGCCTGACCGGCGTAGTAAGTCACGAGGGCGCCGTAGGCCTGGGCGGATGTTGAGAACACCGGGTCCGACTGCCAGATGCCGGCGGTGGCCTGTCGGTAGGTATTGGGCGCCATCAGGGTCTGGTAGAGTTGGCTGGCCCACCAGTTCAGGGGACGGAGGGTCTGAGTCGCTGGATCGGGGTAACGATCCAGCCCGGCGATGTTCCAGAACAACCAGCAGAGGATCAGGTTGGGGGCGGGAGAATAACGGCGGATGGCTCCACTGGTACTGTCGGCGTAGTCGAATCCGTTGGGCCGCCGCAGGCAGGCCAGGGCGGTACGCGCAAAGCGGAGGGCGGCCTGCCGGGCCTGCGGGGCGGTGTCGGATTCGAGCGTCGCGGCGTAATAGATCAAGGCGTAGGCGGCCCACGTGTTTTCTTCCGTGCTCAGAGTCGAGACGAGTGGAACAGCGGTGTCGGTGTTCCAGGCCAGGGGCCAGTAGCGGGCGTCCGCCGGGGCGCCGGTTTGCGGGAGGGGCCGTTGCGCGGCGATCAGGGCCTGGGCCAGACGATCCGCGGCCAGGGCCAGGGAGGGGCTGGTAGGCGCTTCGTGGCTCAGGGCGATGAGGGCGATGGCCTGGTCGGCCAGTTCGGCCCGGGCGATTCCATCCGAGGTGTAGGAATCCAGGAACCCGGTGGTGGCGTTCTGGCGGGCCAGAAGGAACCGCAGGGCGTCGCGGGCCGCCTGGTCCCAGTCGGTCTGATAAAAAGTGGGCGGCCCGGGTGTGGTGTCGAAATGGGCCGTAAAAGTATCGGGTTGTGTCACGGCAGACATGATCAGGGGATTTTCGACAAGGCCCGGGGCCGCGTTCCAGTAAGCCAGGTGCCAGCCGAGTTGGGGCAGGGCGAGCAGTGAAACGGAGCTGCCTTCATCCACCCAGATTCTGCGCGCCGAAACGGTCCCCCCCTCGGGAGGCTCGGCTACGCCGGTCAGAAGGTATTGCGTTTTCCAGAGCCAGGTGAAGGTCGTGTCGTCGTCCAGGGAGAAGGTCACGGGGTTGGCGGTTCCCCGCAGGGTCTGGGTGGAGGTTTGCAATTTCCAGCCCTGAGAGAAGAAACGGGTCCCTTCGGGACCGGAGGCCAGAATGGGCGCCGTGAGGGTGACCGGAGCGCCCGGTTGGTGAAACTCTGTCCGGCTGGCAGTCTGGGCGCCCGCAGGGTTCTGGATAAGGAGCCGATTGGCTCGCTGGAGGGCGGCGGAAAAGGCCAGCGCACAGGGCTGAGAGGGCGTCAAAAGCGAGTGTGCCGTCACTTCGCTGTGCCAGATGCCCACTTCCGGCTGGGCGATGTCAATGCCCTCGACGTTGTTGAGCCAGTCGCGGCACTGGTTCTGGGGCCAGCAGACGGCGTTGGGGAGGGTCGAGTCGAAGGCGAAAAGGTCGGAGTAGGAATCGCCGTCCAGGTCGGCCAGGACATAATGCGCGTCGGCGGGATAGGAGGCGGTGATCGGGGTGGGCCAGTGGAAGGTTCCCGCTCCCGTGTTGACGAGAACCTGAAGGGAGTCCATCTGGTTGGGCCGCTCGACGACGAGATCGGCCAGGCCGTCCCGGTTCAGATCGCCCACGGCGCGCAGTGTGGTGGCGCCGGTCGGGTCGTTCCAGGCGGCGCGGACCGCAAAGTGGTCGTGGTCCCAATACGCGGTTTGAATCAGAGTGGTGGTGGAGCTTTCCACGGCGAACACCACCCCGGCGTGGCCTTCCCGGTCCAGATAGGGGGTAGTCTGGAATTCCAGGATCAGCTGGCTGTCGTTTCCGATGGAATATCGGGAGAAGGCGCCTTCTTCGTTGTTGAACAGACAGAAAAGTCCACCGTTCTGGCCGGTACAGAGGAGGTCGGCGAACCCGTCGGCGTTCAGGTCGGCGGTCTGAATTTGCAGGATGGAAGAGGGCAAAGTTCCGATCGGGTGCGAGACACTGAAGGAAGCGCCCTGATTTTCGGTCAGGATGAGGGTGTCTCCCTGGGCGCGAACCAGGTCGCAGTCCGCGTCTTCGTCGAACCGGGCCAGGGCTATCGTGGTGGAGTTGAATGTCAGGGTGGGCCAGAGGGCTTGGAGGGTGAAGTGAAGCGGGGAGTCCTGAACGAGGCAATAGGGTTTGTTGTCGGGTCCGACCAGGAAGAAATCGCAGTCTCCGTCGCCTTCCATGTCCCAGATTTCGATGAAGGGGATCGGGTCCAGCGCCGTGAGGGGGTTGTGGACGATCGGGTGTTCCTGGAAAGTTCCATCCGCCCCCCGTTCCCACCAGGAGAGGGTTTCATCCTTGCCCCACCCCACCAGGTCGGTGTCCCCGTCCCGGTCGAGGTCCACGGGCCAGAGTTTTTCGAGTTGGGGATACGACTCGATGAGGGTTTGCTGGTCGGCAAACAGGGGTCGGGCGGCGGAGGCGAAATAGCGCTTGCCGCTGGGGGAAAGAAGCGTGAGGTCGAGGTCGTTCTGGAGGCTTGTGCCGGGCGGATCGCACCAGGTCAGGGTGGCCCGGAGGGGTTGCGAGGCGTCGGTGACAAGGAAACCGAAGATCCGGCTTTCGTTTTGCGTCAGCCCGGTTTCTTCCCGGCAGATCAGGCGGCGCGCGGGGGAGTCGAGTCCCAGGGAACGCGCCACGTCGAGACGACCCCAGCCCCAGTTTTCATTGGGGCGCAGCCGGTTGGCGTCGAGCGGGACGGCGCCGTTGAGAAGCAGGGCCTTGACGAGTTCGGCGGAGGGGGTGATCTTCAGGGTTTTCTCGCAGTACTCGCGCACGAGTGCCGCCGCGCCCGCAGCCAGGGGAGTGGCGTCGCTCGTACCGCCTCCAAAGACGTAGTGGGTATCGAGGGAACTGCTGGTTTCGGTCAGGTTCAGTTCCGAGAGGTTGCCCCAGCTGTTGGCGCTCGAGACCTGGATGTCGTCGAGGAAAATGCCGTCGTCGGTATCGACGCTGTCGGTATGGAATCGGAACGCGAATCGCAGATCGGGCGATTCGGAGAAGGCGGACGGGATGGAAATGGAAAAGCGTTCCCATTCGGGCCACTTGGGGTTGCGCTGGGGCAATTCATAGTACCGCCCGCGGTTGGTTTCCCATCCTTCGCCCCGGTCGAAGTAGAGGTAGAACCCATACCCGGCCGGCTCGATATGGGACCAGCGCCCCCAGAACCGGATCGTGCGGGCGCGCTGGCCGTCGAACGTGGGAGAAATGAGGAGGGAATCCTGATTGTTGGCGTAGCCGCTGATGGGGCTGTCGCTCCAGCAGTGCGAGGGCGAATGCGAGTCGGCGTCGGTTTGTTTCCAGGAACCGGCGGGCTGGGGGGTCCAGTCACCCGCGCCCGTTTCGACCTGATCGTCCACCGGGGTGTAATCCGCGCGGGTCCGGGTGGAGAGAATCCAGGTGCCGGGCGCGACGACATCGGGGCGGATGCGCTCGCCGGCGATGGGGCCGCGCGCGCTGAAGGCGGCCAGTTCGGCGGGATTGTCGGCATCGGCGCCCAGCTGGGGGCGGTTGTTTTCGCTGGCGCCCACGGCCAGGCAATTCTTGGCCGTGGCGGGCGAGGCGATGGTCGCCGAGGTCGGACCGGAGTTGCCCACGGCCACGACGATGAGCATGTCGCGCGGGGCGCCGTTGTTCCAGGTCCAGGTGTCCAGTTCCACCGACCGGCCGTAGGCCCCCCGGGTCTCGGCGCCCCAGGAGTTCGAGTGGACGCGGGCGCCGGCCTGATAGGCCTGCTCGAAGAGATCGCCGTAGTCCGCCGGAATCCCGCCCAGGTAACCGTAACTGTCGAGCAGGGACTGGTGGACGAGGCGGGCGCCGGGCGCCAGACCTTTATAGAGGCCCCCGCTGCTCGTGCCCAGTCCCACGATGGACCCGGCGGTGTGTGTGCCGTGCCCGAGGGGATCGCTCCAGTTCCCGGGTCGGCCCAGAGCGAAGGCGGCGGCGATCTGCCCTTGAAAGTCGGGGTGCAACGTCGCATCGGTGGCGCCCAGGTCCAGCCCCGAGTCGGCATGGCCGACGATCTGGCCCTGGCCGGTTAGACCCGCAGTGTTCACAACAGTGGGCACTTCGAGGATGGCGGCGGCCTGGTCGTTGAAAAACTGGTGGGGGATGTGCGGCTCGATGGCAGCCACCTCGGGCAGAGCCGCGATCTGTTCCAGAGTGGCCGAGGAGACAGAGGTTTCGAGTTTGAGGAGATGCGCGTTTCGGGTCTCGCGCTCGACCCGGCCCTGCCGGTTTTCAATCATCTGGTGGACCCGGTCGGAGGAGGCGTCCGGGAAAAGACGGATTTCGACGGCCACCGGCCCGGAAGACCCGGCGGCGGACCGGGTCCGGGGGGGGCGAAGCGTCTGTTGGGGTTGTGTGAGGGTCTGACGCAGCTGGGACGCGATTTTGCGGGAAGCCAGTTGGGGTTCGACGGACGCGACTTCCGGGAGATTCTGGACCTGCGGGACGGCCTCTTCGGTCATGCGGACCAGGAGGATTCCGGATGCCAGGCGTTCGACGATTTCGACGTCCAGGCGTTCAAGCGTCTGGCGGATCTGCCGGAGGTTTGTGGACCGGAGGGAGACGCGGAACGCGAACCGTTCCGGTGTTTGCGGGGTTGTCCGGTTCTGTTTCAGATTGGAAAGCGCCCGTTCGAGTTCCTGCCGGGCGGCCCGGGCGGGGGAATCGGGGGTCTGTATCCGGGGGGACGAGACCGGCGCCGATTTCACGGAAGCGCCGGAGGCGCCACTCGCGATGCAGAATAAAAGACACCCTCCCCACCAGACCAGAAGAGAAAAGGGCCGGTGAAACGGAGAAGGGCAAGACTTTTGGGAGCGGCGGCCGACACGGCCGACAGAAGTACGCTGCATGCAGATCCTCTTCGCAAGCGCCTGTCTCAACAGGAATAATTTACGCTTTTTCCGGGAAAAAGCAAAGCCCGAAAGTAAGAGGGAATGCTTTTTCGTACGGAACACAACCCCGTGGAGAATCGGAAGGAAAACAGTGGTTTTTTCCTTCTCCGGTAAGATAAGGTATCGGGGTTTCGCGAAGAGTTCCGGATACGCTCCGGACAGCCGGGTTCCGCTTCTGTGGCGCGTACAGGGGGGCATGACTCTCGATCGGGACTCTATTTCTGGAAGGATTTTGTCATGAAACGAAGGAAAATACTGTTTCTGGGCGCGGCGTTGCTGTTGGCCCCAAGGGCGTTCACGGAGGCCCCGTCTCCGGAATCCGTCTTGAAGGCGGAACAGCCGAAGCCGGTTAAAACCCACTCGGCGGTGACCCCCGTTTCGCGTCCCGACGTCTGGTGGAACGAGCGTCACGAGGCGATTCTGAAACGGCTCAAAGAGGGGAAGGTGGACCTCCTTTTCATTGGCGATTCGATCACGCACTCCTGGGAGAAATCTCCCACCCATGCCTGGGAAAACAACGGCGAGGAAATCTGGATGAAGTACTACGCGCCGCGCCATGCCGTGAACCTGGGGTTCAGTGGCGACCGGACGCAGCATGTGCTGTGGCGGCTCGACCACGGCGAAGTGGACGGGATTTCGCCCAAACTGGCTGTGCTCATGATCGGGTCGAACAATTCGTGGTACGATTACAACACGGCCGAGGAAATCGCGGACGGCATTCTGGCCATTATCGAAAAACTGCACGCCAAACTGCCCGATACGAAGCTGCTGGTTCTGGGGATTTTCCCCCGGGACGAAAAGCCGTGCGCCCAGCGGGCCAAAAACCAGAAAGCGAACGCCCGGGTTGCGCAATACGTCGCGACGGAAACGGCGAAGGGGAACAAGTGGCTCCATTACCTCGACCTCGAGTCGAAGTTCCTCCAGCCCGATGGCACCCTGCCCAAAGAGATCATGCCCGATTTCCTCCACCCGAACGCCAAAGGGTATCAGATCTGGGCCGAGGCGATGGAACCCAAGATCGTCGAACTGATGGGGGAAAAGAAATAAGGCCTCGTGGGAAATGGCGAAAAATAGTGGTATTGTCCCCGTTTGCGTGGTAACTTGTCCCGGTTTCAAGGAGAGTTCCGGGCGCGCTCTGCGCAGGTGGGTTTTGTTTCTGGGTGGAGCATGGGCGGGGAACGACTCCCGACTTTGATTTTATGGAGTGAAAGGATTTGGGGCTCATGAAACGGAGAATGGTACTGATTCTGGGAGCGGCGCTGCTGCTCTCCACGATGGCGATGGCGGCCGATCCGGCGCCGGCAGCGCCGGCAGCCAAGAAGAGCAACACGGCGATCAAGCCGGAACCCCGCGGGGACGACTGGTGGGGCAAGCGTCACGAGGCGATCAAGGAACGCGTCAAACAGGGCAATGTGGATCTTCTCTTTATCGGCGACTCGATCACCCACGGCTGGGAAGACGGGGGCAAGGATGTCTGGGCCAAGTTCTACACGCCGCGCAATGCCGTCAACCAGGGTTTCGGTGGCGACCAGACGCAACACGTGCTGTGGCGGCTTGACAACGGCGAAGTGGACGGCATCTCGCCGAAACTGGCCGTCGTCATGATCGGTACGAACAACTCGAACGGCGAAGACTACACGGCCGAGGAAATCGCCGAGGGAATCATTGCCATCATCGAAAAACTGAACGTGAAGCTGCCCAAGACGAAAGTCCTGGTCCTGGGGATTTTCCCGCGCTCCGAAAAACCGTGCCCGCAGCGTGAAAAGAACGCGAAGGCCAGCGCGCTGGTCGAAAAATACATCACCGAGAAGGCGGCCAAGGGCAAAGGCGCCAAAAAACTGCAGTACCTCGACCTCGGGTCGAAGTTCCTGGCCCCCGACGGCACGCTGCCCAAGGAGATCATGCCCGACTTCCTGCACCCCAACGCCAAGGGCTATCAGATCTGGGCCGACACCATTGAACCCAAGGTTGTCGAAATGATGGCGGACAAGGCCGCGAAGAAGGCCGAAAAGAAGGAAGCCAAAAAGGCTGAAAAGAAAGACGCCAAGGCCGGCGAGAAAAAGGATGCCGTAAAGGCGGACGAGAAGAAGGATGCCAAGCCTGCGGAAGCTAAACCGGCGGACGCCAAGCCGGAGGAAAAGAAGTAACCGTCCTGCGGGTCACGTGCGACACAGAGCATCCGGAAAATGAATAAAAAATAAGGGACACCTTGCGGCAACGCGTTGAAAGACGACCCGCAAGGTGTCTTTTTTTTTGTTTGAAACCCCAGATGAACACGGATGGACACAGATAAAAACCCGCTTGGCATCTGTGTCCATCCGTGTTCCTGGGGTTGCTGCGGTTAAAAAGAAGACGGGATAACAGGATTTACAGGATGCGAGGAGTCTTGATCCATATCCTGTTAATCCTGTGATCCTGTCCGGTTTTTATCTATTCTATGCCGGAAGGATTTCTGTCCGTTCAGATCTTTTTAGGTGTAGAAAGTGTCAGAGTTCGATTTTCAGTTCGTATAAGACGCCGTAGAAGTTTTTGACAAAGGCGTATTATTTGCTTTTCTTGTAACCAATTGTTTGTTTTCTGTCCACCGATTTCACTCACAATTATCCCGCCGGGTTTTCATCCCGTCCCTCTCCCGGCCACTTCCCTTTTCTGCTCAGGACGCGCTGGTAGAGGGCTTCACAGGCGGCGGTGGCGTCGGACCAGGAATAGGTCTGGCTGGCGCGGTGGGCTTCGGCGGCGAGGCGTTGTGCGAGGGCGGGGTCCTGGATCAGGCGCACGAGGGTGTCGGCCAGGCGCTCGGGGTTGTGGAGCGGGACGACCAGCGCGCTCTTCTCATGCTCGACGACGATCGTCAGGGAGGGGATGTCCGTGACCACGGTCGGGACGCCCGCGCCCATGAACTCGAGGAGGGTGTTGGGGCACCCCTCCGTGCGCGAACAGACGACGCCGATCTGGAGGCGCGTGAGGAGGGCGGGCACGTCGTTGCGGAAGCCGAGGAAATGGACGTTCTTTTCGAGGCCGAGGCGCCGGGCCTGTTCCTCGAGCTGGGGCCGGACGGACTGGTTGCCGGTTTCATCGCCGACGATCCAGAACTGCGTGTCGGGTTCCCGGGCCAGCACGCGGGGCGCGGCGTCCAGGAGGTCTTCGAAGCATTTGTCCGGCACGGTGCGGCCGACCACGCCGATCACCTTCGCGCCCGCCGGGACTTCCGGGCAGGGCGCGGCCAGTTGCGGCGCGGCGCCACCAGGGTCCTGCGAAATGCCGGCGTTGGGGACGACGGCGATGCGTTCGGGAGGCAGACCGAAGGTCTCGCGGGTACAGGCCGAGACGGTTTCCGACACGGCGATGAGGACGTCGGCCAGGCGCGTGACGCGGCTTTCCATCCAGAGTCGGGCGGGGCTGAGCGAGGCCCAGTGGTGGTCGCGGTAGAGAGCGTGGTGGTGCAGGACGACACAGGGCACCCCGGCCAGTTTTCCGGCCAGGATCAGGAAGAGCGCCGCCTTGGGCATGTGGATGTGGAGCACGTCCACGCGGTTGGCGCGCAGCCACCGGACCAGGGACCAGAGACCGAGCATCTTGCGCGAGAAGACGTGGCGCCACGGGTACTCGCGCCCGAAGAGGTCCACCTGCATCCCGTTCGCGGCCAGTTCCTCGCCCCACTCGCCCCGGCGTTCCATGCAGAGCACGATGGGTTGAAAACGGGTCGTATCGGTGTGTTTGAG
>DAOPYU010000020.1:0-20021 GCA_035353095.1 Candidatus Sumerlaeota bacterium
CAGTTCCCACTCGTTGAACTTGAAGCCGGGCCGCACTGTCTCTCTCGCGTCGCACTTGACGCGAATTCCCGCCGCCTTCAGCTCCGCCTCCACCTTGAGCGCTTCCTCGAGCACCAGCGTCTTGGTCGCTTCCTGATAAACGGGGACAATCACCACCTGGATCGGCGCGATGCGCGGTGGCATGATCAGGCCCGCATTGTCGCCGTGGCTCATGATCACCGCCCCCACCAGACGCGTCGAAACCCCCCACGACGTCTGCCACACGTACTTCTCGATATTGTCCTCGTCGAGGAACTTGATCTCGAACGCCTTCGCGAAATTCTGTCCCAGGAAATGCGACGTGCCCGCCTGTAACGCGTTCCCGTCGGCCAGCATCGCTTCGATCGAATACGTGTCCACGGCGCCCGCGAACTTCTCCGACTCCGACTTCTGCCCCATCACTGTCGGCACCGCCAGTTCGTTCTCGCAGCACTCGTTATAAACCCGCAGCATCCGCATCGTCTCTTCGCGCGCCTCTTCCTCGGTCCGGTGGCACGTGTGCCCCTCCTGCCAGAGGAACTCCGACGTGCGCAGGAACATGCGCGTACGCTTCTCCCACCGCACCACGTTCGCCCATTGGTTGATCAGAATCGGCAGGTCACGATACGACTTGACCCAGTTGGCGTACGCCGCGCAGATCACGGTCTCGGACGTGGGGCGAATCGCCAGCCGCTCGGTCAGTTTCTCCTCGCCCACATGCGTCACCCACGGCACCTCGGGCGCGAACCCCTCGACGTGCTCCGCTTCCTTCTGGAGGAACGACTCCGGCACGAACATGGGAAAATAGGCATTCTGATGCCCCGTCGCCTTGAAACGCTGGTCGAAGGCGTCGCGGATATGCTCCCACAGGGCGTACCCGTACGGACGGATGTTCATGCACCCCCGCACGCACGAATAGTCCGCCATTTCCGCCTTCAGCACCGTGTCGATATACCACTGCGAGAAATCCTCATCCTGCGACGTGATCCCCTGTTCGAATTCCTTCTTCGCCATTTTCCCGAAACCTTTCCAACCAGATCCAAGGCCCCCTTCAAGAGACCAGTCCCCCGGCGCCCCACATCCCGCACCCGCCAGTGGAAAGCGCAGAATACCCCCAGATGCCCCCATTTGCAAGCTTCAGAATAGACCTCAAGAACCCGGATCGTGCCCATACGCGATTCCGGTCTTCTGCCGTCTTCGTACTGCTGTCTCGCAGAATCTACGCAAGCTGCGATGTTTTTCCTGTACGCACAGATGGATGCAGGAACCGATGTTTTAACCACGAAAGGCACGAAGGACACGAAAACCGCGTTTTTTTGAGTGCTTCGTGCCTTTCGGGGTCAATTAACTGTTTTGTAACCCCTCATCTCAGTGCCGTACCTTCGGTTTCACGCCCCGCTTCGCTTCCGCTTCCGCCAGTGCTCGAATCTCGGTAAACCGGTCCAGAATCGGCAGATGCTGCGTGCAGGCCCGCTCGCAACGCCCGCACGCCGTACAGGCGTTCATGTGTTCCAGAAAATCGGGCATCGCCCAATGCGAGCGCAACCGGTCCAGAACGCCCTTGGGGTGATCGGGGCCTTTCAGGCGATGGTGGTTGTACGCTTCCATCAAGTGCAGAACCGGCACCCCCACCGGGCACCCCGCGCAGTAGTTGCAACGCGTGCAGAACCCCTCCCACGACGCGTCCACCCGATCCATGAACGTCTCCAGTTCCGAGGCGTTCAACAACTGGATCCGCTCGACCGCGTCCACCGCCGTGTCCACGTCCTGTTTATTGCGGAAACCGACCAGCGCCACACACACCTCGGGAACCGACAGGTTGAACCGCAGCGCCGTATCGAGAATCGACACATCCTCCGGCCGTTTCAGGAATTCAAAATGTTCCGCATAGGCCGTCAGAAGCCCCCCGGCCAGCGAGTTCATCGTCCCGATACCCATCCCCCGCCGTGCCGCTTCCCGGATGGCCGAGAGTCGCATCCGCCCGTTGAGCGCATTCAGGCCCAGCAGCATCCCTTCGAACAAGCCCTCGGACTCGTCGAGCATCGCCACGACATGCTCGTGGCCCAGATGGGTCGAAACACAGAGATGCTTGACCAGTCCTTCCTCTTTGGCCTTGCGAAACTCGTCCAGCGCGCCCCCTGCCCGCCGTTCGCCCAGCTGGTGCGGCTGGATCAGGCTCCAGACATAATAAAAATCAATCGCCTCGACGTTGAGCCGTTCGAGACTCCGCTCGAGGTCCTTGCGCACATACTTCGCCTCGGAGGCGCAGCTCTTGCTGGTCACAAAAAAGGGCCGCCCCGTTCTTCGCATTTCCGGGACAGCCCTTCCCACTATGGTCTCGCTTCGGTCCTTCGAGTACATCGGGGCGGTATCGAAATAGTTCACCCCCCGCTCGAACGCGTGGTAAACCACCTCGGCCATCGCCTCCACGTCGTCCGGGTTCTCAAACCGCAGGGTTCCCATCCCCAGGACCGACACCTGCTTCCCCGTTCGCCCGAACGCGCGTGTTTCCATCCCTTTCCGCTCCCTCGTATTTACCGCGCGCCATTCGACGCCTGATCGAGAATCGCCTGGTGGTAATCCTGAAGCGCCTTGATAGTCGGCCGCACATGCCGCCGGGCCTCGACACCCTCCGCCACCGCTCGCGCGGCAGCCACCGTGGTCAACAGCGGCACTCCGCGCGCGATCGCGTTCGAGCGAATCGCGAATTCATCCGACTTTGCCTGCAAACCGAGCGGCGTGTTGATGATGAGGTTGATGGACTTGTCAATGATGAAGTCCACCAGATTCGGTCGTCCCTCGTTCACCTTGTGGACGGACGTCGAGGGAATCCCGTTCGCCTGAAGCGCCGCGTGCGTGCCCCGCGTGGCAAACACCTTGTACCCCTGCTCGACGAACTTGCGCGCAATTCCCACCATCGCGGGTTTGTCGTGCTCGTTGACCGAGATCAGAATTCCGCCTTCCCGCGGAATCCGCCCGCCCGCGCTCGTCTGCGACTTCAGGTACGCCAGACCGTAATCCGGATCAATCCCCATCACCTCGCCCGTCGAACGCATCTCCGGCCCCAGCGCGATCACCGCTCCGTGGAACTTCAGGAACGGCAACACCGCTTCCTTCACCGCGTAGTGCGAAACCTCGATTTCCTTCGTAAAACCGATCTGTTCGAGCGTCTCGCCCGTCATGATCCGCGTGGCGATCTGCGCCACCGGACACCCGGTCGCCTTGCTCACGAACGGCACCGTCCGCGACGCGCGCGGGTTCACCTCGAGCACGTAAACCTTCTCGCCCTTGACGGCATACTGGACATTCATCAGTCCCCGCACGTCCAACCCCAACCCCATCGCCTCGGTATAACGCCGGATGGTATCCTGCACGGGTTGGGTCAACGTGTGCGGAGGAATCACGCATGCCGAGTCGCCCGAGTGGATTCCCGCCGCCTCGATGTGCTCCATGATCGCCGCGATCACCACGCGTTGGCCGTCGCACAACGCGTCCACATCCACCTCGATCGCCTCTTCGAGGAACTTATCGATCAGGATCGGATGCTCGGGCGAAATCTTCACCGCCTCGCGCATGTAGCGCTCCAGCATGACGTCGTCGTACACCACTTCCATCGAGCGGCCCCCCAGCACAAACGACGGACGCACCATCACCGGGTACCCGATGCGCTGCGCCACCACCCGGGTCTCCTCGTAGGTGAAACCCGTCCCGCTTTCCGTCTGAGGAATATCGAGCCGGTTCAGGAACTCGCTGAAGAACTTGCGGTCCTCGGCCAACTCGATGCTGCGTGGCGAAGTCCCGATGATCGGCACGCCCGCCGCTTCCAGTTTCTTCGCCAGATTCAAGGGGGTCTGTCCCCCGAACTGCACGATCACCCCATACGGACGCTCGTGTTCACAGATGTTGAGCACATCCTCGATCGTCAGCGGTTCGAAATAGAGCTTGTCCGCCGTGTCGTAGTCCGTCGAGACCGTCTCGGGATTCGAGTTCACCATGATGGCCTCGTAGCCCATCTTCTGAAGCGCGAAAACCGCCTGCACGCAGCAGTAGTCGAACTCGATCCCCTGCCCGATCCGGTTGGGGCCGCCGCCCAGGATCACGATCCGCTTGCGGTCCTCGTTCACCTTCGACTCGTTCGCCCACTCGCACTGCGAGGTGTCGAACGTCGAGTAGAAATAGGGCGTGTAGGCCTCGAACTCACCCGCGCAGGTGTCCACACACTTGAAGACGGCCTGAATCCCCAGGTCCTGCCGCAGCCGGCGCACTTCCATGTCGGTCCAGACGTGGTCGGAGGCGCGTCCCTGAGCCCGGTTGGTCAGGAAGGCCAGTTGGAAGTCGCTGAACCCCATCCGCTTGGCCCCCTCGAGCCGCCGCGCCAGTTCGCTGCCCGGCTGGCGCTCTTCGGGCCGGTCCATCAGCAGCGCCACTTCCTGTTCCAGTTCGCGCTCGACCTCCACCAGTTCCTTCATGTTGGCCAGGAACCACGGATCAATTGCGGTCAACTCGTAAATATCTTCAATGCTCCGGCCCACCTGGAGGGCATGCTTCACATAAAAAATCCGCTCAGCCGTCGGGCGGCGCAGAGCCGACTCGAGCGCGCGATCACTCCCATCAAACGTATCCGGCAGACCCTTGCCATCCGCTCCCAGCCCGAACCGCCCGATCTCGAGTCCCCGCAACCCCTTCTGCAAGGCCTCCTTGAAGGTCCGGCCGATCGCCATCGTCTCGCCCACCGACTTCATCTGCGAACCCAGCGTCGGGTCCGCGCCGGGGAACTTCTCGAACGCGAAACGCGGAATCTTCACCACGCAGTAGTCAATCGTCGGCTCGAAACAGGCGGGCGTCTTGCGCGTGATGTCGTTTGCCAGTTCGTCCAGCCGGTACCCCACCGCCAGTTTCGCCGCGATCTTCGCGATCGGGAAACCTGTCGCTTTACTCGCCAGCGCGCTTGAACGCGACACGCGCGGGTTCATCTCGATCACCGTACGCCGCCCCGTCTTCGGGTCCACGGCGAACTGGATGTTGCTGCCACCCGTGTCCACCCCGATGGCGCGGATGATCTGGATCGCCTCGTCGCGCATTGCCTGGTATTCGGTGTCCGTCAGTGTCTGTACCGGCGCTACGGTGATCGAATCGCCCGTATGGACCCCCATCGGGTCGAGGTTCTCGATTGAGCAGATAATCACCACATTATCCGCCGTGTCGCGCATCACCTCGAGTTCGTATTCCTTCCAGCCCAGAAGCGACTCCTCGATCATGATCTCGCAGACGGGAGAAAGGAACAGACCGCGCGTGGCCACTTCCTCGAATTCCTCGCGGTTGTACACCACACCGCCCCCCGTCCCCCCCATTGTGAAGGCCGGACGGATAATATTCGGAAACCCCACAAACTCGGCAATCGCGCGCGCCTCGTCCATCGTGCGGGCAATGCCGCTACGCGGCACGTCCACGCCGATCTGAATCATCGTCGCCTTGAACGCCTCGCGTCCCTCGGCCCGTTCGATCGCCTCGGGCCGCGCTCCGATCATCTCCACCCCGTATTTTTCCAGAACCCCCGACTTGAACAGTTCCATCGCCAGGTTCAGCGCCGTCTGACCGCCCAGCGTCGGAATCAACGCGTCGGGCCGCTCCACCTTGATAATCTCGGTCGCGTAGTCCAGCGTCAACGGCTCCACATACGTCCGGTCGCCGAACTGCGGGTCCGTCATGATCGTCGCCGGATTCGAGTTCACCAGCACCACCTCGAACCCATCCTCGCGCAACGCCTTGCACCCCTGCGTCCCCGAGTAGTCAAATTCGCAAGCCTGACCGATCACAATCGGTCCCGACCCGATAATCAGTATTTTTTTAATGTCTGTGCGTTTGGGCATGAAATCCTCAGTGTCTTTATGTTTTCTAAACGATGAACCTTTTCAACCCCTCAGAAAAAAACCGGGAATCACCGTCCCCGGAACTCCTCGATCATCTTGCGGAACCGCGGGAACAGATACGACGCGTCGTGCGGACCCGGCGCCGCTTCCGGGTGGTACTGGACCGAAAACGCGGGCAACTCCCGGTGCCGAAGCCCCTCGACTGTCTGGTCGTTCAGATTCCAGTGCGTGATTTCCACCTTCGAGGCATCCAGGCTCGTGGCGTCCACACAGAAACCGTGGTTCTGCGATGTGATCTCAATACGCCCCGTCGCCTCGTCGCGCACCGGATGATTCGCGCCGCGGTGGCCGAACTTCAATTTGTAGGTCTTCCCGCCCATCGCCAGTCCCATAATCTGATGGCCCAGGCAGATACCAAAAAGGGGCTTACGCCCCAACAAATCCCGCACCGCCTCGATCGCATAGGTACACGGTTCCGGGTCACCCGGACCGTTACTCAGAAACACCCCATCCGGATTGAGCGCCAGCACATCCGCCGCCGACGTCCGGGCCGGTACCACCGTCACATCGAACCCTTCGGCCCGCAACATGTCCAGAATGTTGCGTTTGATCCCGAAATCGTAAGCCACCACCCGCCACACCGGGCGCCCATCCTGCGGCAACCCGCGCCGCGCCCCCTCATAATTGTACCGCTCGGGCGCTGTCACCACCTGGGCCAGGTCCAGTCCCGCCATCTTGGGCGCCTGACGGGCCTTCTGGAGCAGCGAGTCCAGATTCTGGTCCACACTGCTCAACACCCCGTTCATCGCGCCCCGGTTGCGCAGCAACAACACCAGCGACCGGGTGTCTATCTCCGAAAATCCCATGATCCCCGAGCGATTCAGGTATTCATCGAGCGACTCGGCCGCCCGCCAGTTGCTGTAGAGAGCCGGTAACTCCCGCACAATCAACGCGGTGGCCTTAGGCCGATCCGACTCTTCATCCTCGTTATTTGCCCCATAGTTGCCAATCAGCGGGTAGGTCATGGTGACCATCTGGCCCGTATAGGACGGGTCGGTCAGAATCTCCTGATACCCCGTCATCGAGGTATTGAACACCACCTCCCCCGTTACTTCACCCACAGCGCCAAAAGCCGTGCCCTCGAACCAGGTCCCGTCCTCCAGCATCAGTCTTGCACTCTTTTTCTCGCCCACTTGGGTATCCCTTCCCCAACCTAAATTGCTCTATTTTTATCAGTCCCCCAAAGCACTGTCAAGGCCAGAAAGCGGCCAAAATATCAAATTAACCATCAAATACAACAAGACAGAAGAACAATTCGGTGAAATAACGCGCTATCCCGCCTTTTCTGAACGCTTCAGGCCTCTCCCTCTCCTCAGGTCTTCCCCACAGGTCCCCTTCTTCCCGGCATACAAAATCCCCCCGCACCGGACTTTCTTGCCGGCACAGGGGGATTCACATCCAAAACTTCCACACAATTTCTCACGCCACCCGATCAGGCATACACGCCCACAAGACTGCCACTCTGCGTCTCTTCACGCTGACGATCCGCTCCCAGAACCATCGAAGACGCCTCGGAGGAGCCACTCGAACTCTTCTCTGTTTCCGTTGACTGTTCCGTCTCGGAACTCGAACCGCTCCCGGCGCTTCCCTCCATCCGCTTCGTGAACAACTCTCCCTGCGCTTGCTGCTCGATCCGCGCCGCCGCGCTGTACACCATGCGGTCAGCGCCCGAAGGATCGGCCGGCGCCAGAGCGGCCCGCTTTACCACTTCCATCTTCGTGACCGTCGCCTGTGGATCGTCCGGAATTTCGGAAATATCAATCGAAACCTCGCCACTCACGGCGTACCGCTTCCCATCGGGCCCCGTGGTATAGGCCAGCTGCGCGGCGCCGGCATACTGTCCGCCCGCCGACACATGCGCCTGCTCATGGGCCCGAACCTCGGTGTCGCGCGACTTCAACTCCGCCACCTGCGTCTGTTCCGCCTGACTCAATTCGGTCCCCCCTCCCTGTTTCGAGGGGGCGCTCTTTTTCCCACCCGCCGCTTCTTCCACCTGTTCCGCGGACTTTGCCTCGCCCGCTTCACCCGTTTTCCCGCTCGCCAGACCGACCGCCTGTCCCGTCGTGCCCGTCTCATCACCGTCCGAACTGCCCTGCAACTGTCCGTATGCCTCAGCCGCCATCTGGCGTCCCTGATCGCTCAAGACCACCTGAAAACTGTCTGTCACAGGGGAAGCCCCCGCTCCGGCCAGCCCCACCTCCACCGGCGCCGAGAACGACGACACAACCGTCCCTCCGCCCCACCGCCGCAACACGCCCTGCGGGGACTCCAACCGCGCCGACTCGAGATAGGAAGAAATTGAATCCGCCATGACTGACCACTTCCCCACATCGGACAGGCTTCCCGGCACAGACCTTTTTCCGGGATTCACCCATATTTATTCTCTCCCCACCCCCCTCCGGAACGCAAGGAAAAAAGCATGACAAATCCCACTGGAGACCCCTCGGGAAACCGCCTGAAAATCTGTTGTTTCCCCCAAAAACAGGCGAATGCCTGGCGCTGTAAAACCGCAACCAGAAAAAAAATAGCGGAAGGTGCGAAAAATGAAAATTTCCGCGCCTTCTGCTATTTTTCGTGGTTGAATCCAGCGATTCCCCCTCTCGCCTCCCAGGCCTCCCCTGGCCGGACACGCAAAGGTTCCCGATATTTCCTCTTTTTCCAGCCCGACCTCATTTCCCGGTGGACGGGGGTTGAACGCACATCAAACGATTGAACATAATGGTCTGGTTCACTTTCTCGTAATCATAGAAAGCCTCATCCGACGCTCGTTGCAGAATCTGTTCCCGCAGAGCTTTCAGCGCCGGTTCATCCTTGACCGTACTGGATGTGGACAAAAGTTTGTAATCGCCCTTTTTCCCGCACGAGTCGTACAATTTCTTCCGTTCGCCCTCAAACACCTCCGCAGACACCTTCTTGTTCTTCGCAAAGTCTGCAACGGCAGACTGCATCTGACTCTGGTTCTCCACTGTTTCGCGCGCATATTGCAGGAGTTCCTTCTCCTTTTCCTTTGCCACGACCTGCTCGAAGAAGGTTTTCATCACGGCCAGATCCGGAATGATTCTCTCCAGAGAACCCAGAATCATACCGCGGATGCGGAGCTCTTTTTCGACCCAGTAACGCTCCTGCATCGGCTGAGCCGATTCAGGAGCCATCAGCCAGATCCCCAATAAATAGGCCGAAATGGTCCGGACATTTTTATCCTCGTCCCCCAGTTTCTTCACCAGGAACGGAATCGCCTTGTCCCCCATCATCCCGAACAAAAACTTGGCCTGCCAGGGTTCCCCTTTTTCGGCATTCGCCTTCAAGGCTTCCGCCATCTGGGGCAAAGCGGGTTCATATTGCATTTGGGCCAGAAGAAAAAGGAACCGGAATCGTTTATCTCCGATCAGTCCGGACTCATTATCACCACCGGCAAGCGTACCGGACGTCCCCACCGCGCTTTTCTGCGCCCCCGTTGTGGTCGCCGCGTCAAGAGCGCTCAGAAGGTACTTCCCGGCGGGATCTCCCCCGATTCGGGCAAGGGCGGTCAGACAACTCGCCTGAACCGGCTCCGATTTGCTCTGCCGGTGTAACGCGATAAGAGGGGCAATCACCGAGGAATCCCGGGTAAAACCCAGCGCCCAGGCATACATCACCCGCTGTTCCTCCTTGAGGGAAGAATCTTTCAGTTTCTCGATCAACTGGGGCAAAACACTCTTCGAGTCTTTCTCGATCCGGGTTATGAGCGATTCCAGCAGAGTTGGATCGGCCTTTTCCCCCTGGGAGGCCGCACGATCAATTTCTTCCATCAACGGCTTGACCTCCTCCGCCCGAACCACCGTCGAAAACAAGAACTGGAAAACGCAGAAAAGAACAGAAAACGGAAGAATGATCCTCGGCAACATGAATATCCCTTTCCAATAAAGAAGTCTATCCTGACGATTTTATCTTGTAAGGGAATATTATTGGGTGGTCAAGCGTTTTCTGATGCCTGTGTGCAACGAGGGTGCATTTCCCGAATTTGTGGGAAGGAGGGTTGTGATCAACCGGATCTAGGAGGATGAAAAGCCCGAAGGGCTTATACATACGCCAGCCCAGGGCGAGCGTAGCGTCGCCCTGGGAAAAGGCGTCCATTTTGCGAACCCTGAAAGGGTTCGACATAGAGGGACCCAAGAGGGGAAAGGCGAGATTTGTTGTGCCCCTTCAGGGCACGGAGAATAACGAACCGGTTACCCAGGGCGGCGCTTCGCTTGCCCTGGGCTATCGTATGTGGAATCCTTTCAGGATTCTTTCGTACCGAGCCTTCCGGAGTTTGTCTTGGGAGTCCAAGTGCCGGACGGCGCCGGGTTATTCAAATTTCAGTGAACCTTCTCTCGAATTCGGGGGATGCACCCGTGCAACGAAATTCCCCGAAATAATACTCTCCCCGGAAACTTCAATCGCGAATCAGGACGAAGAGAAAACAGTTCCAGCGCACCGGTCAATCAATCCGTTGCAATCCGTCTTTGGCCACGAGATTCTGCCGCACGCCCAACTCCTCCATCCAGCGGCGTACCTCGAGCGTCTGCCAGGGACCGGAACCCACCCCGCCCCCCTTGTCGTTGTCCCAGAGCCATTGGGGCGTGGGCCAGAGCGCCACCCGCGCCCCGATGGCCGCATACACGTCCCGCTCCACCCCTTGCTGACCGTGATGCGCCATCTGGACAATATCGGCGCGCAGACGCGAGGCCAGCGGACTCTTCATCAGTTTCCGTCCGGATTCCGCCCCCAGGTCGCCCAGGAACAGCACGCTCTTCCGGCGGTCGGAAACACGCAGCACCACACTCGAGTCGTTGAAATTCAGGGCGGTGATTTCGGGATTCTTGATGGACAGAACCTCGATCTTCACCCCATCCACCGTCATTTCCTGTCCCAATTGAACCTCGACAAAAGGAACCCCACCCGACTTCAGCGCCGCGAGATACGCGTCGTGAGGAGCCCATTGGTCCTGTGGCGCATGTTGGCGGACCCAGTCGGAATCGAGGTTCGAGCCATAGATCGCGCCGATCCGGATCCCCTCGGGCTTCTTCAGAATTTCCGTCAAAGGGCCAAAGTGGTCGTCATGTCCATGCGTGATGAACCAGGCTTCGACCCGATTGCCCAACGCGCCAAGGAATCCTCGCAGGTAGGCGGTATCACCCGCCGTTCCCCCGTCAATCACGATCACCTGGCCATGCGGGGTTCGCATCACGCACGAAAGCATCTGACTTGAGGTTTGAGGCGGAAGCATCCAAAGGGTAAACGTCTGCGAGGACGAAGTCGGACTCTCCTCGGCGGCCCGAACACGGCCAACACCACTCAGCTCAAGAGAAATGGCAAACAAAAGTACGATCACCCATTTTTTCACCGCAGGAACTCCTTTCTTTCGAAAAAAATCCAATATCACCCGAAACAGCAAAGAAATTCATTCGGGATTGGAATCAGGAAGAAAACAATCGGATGGAAACTCCAGGAAGGATTGAAAAACGAGGATTCTGTCCTCTCCCGGCAGGTTGATCGGATTCCACCGCCAGTCTATTCGCAGAACCGCGTCAGGCGGGCACAAAATCGCGGGCGCTGGTCAGCGACTCGAGGAACGTGGCTCCGTTCGAGCGCCGGATCGAGAGCGGCGTCACCATCACCTGGTTCGCCGGATACCGCCGCAGCGTTCCTTCGTCCCGGGGGGATACCTCGTAGTACTCATACAGGTCGTGCAACGCGTAGTACTCGCCCCCGAGGCGACCCAGGTAGAGCATCACATGCCCCTCGAGGAACAACGCGGCGCCGACCGGAACCTGCTCCATCAATTCCTGCCGCTCGGCCAGCGTGGCCGTGCCGGGAAACTCGACCGAACGTCCCACGGGCAGGCGCGCCTGCTGCCCCGCATTGCGCGGCAAGTGCAACCCAAAACACCGGAACACATCCATGATCAGCGAGGAACAGTCCCGCGCGTGGTACATCCCTCCCCAGCCATACCGCTCGCCAAGGAGTTTGAACGCCTGACGCAAAATAAGCGACCGCGCAAAGGGCAACGGCCCCACCGACACATCCGCCCCCCGCGAAATCAGGACCGATTCGACAAAAAGCGCCCCGCTACCTCCTCCGCGCCGGGGCGCCAGCACCACATGGTTGCCCGCAATACTCTGCCCCGCCACATCGGGCGGCAACGCCGCATCCGCCAGAAGCGGCAGATGCGCCCCCATGTCGAGCAGCAATTCCGAAATATCCGGACGCCCGGGCGACCACGCGCTCGTCACCTGCCGTCCCGTCACCACCAGAGACAACCCATTCCCCAGAAACGGTCCGAGCGCCTCGCGCCCACCGGCCACTGCCACATCCCGGCTGCGAATCCACCCCAGATAGTTGTACATCTGCGCCAGCAGCCATTCTCCGTCCCGACTTTCCCAGAGCAACGCCAGCGGTTCACCCGGATACACCGTCGTCTCCATGAACCGCTCCAGGTCGTACTCCCCCGGCTGCTTGTACACTTCGAGGTCTGTCGGGAAACTCCGCATGGCCGAGCGCCGCACCGCCACCCCCCACCGTACCGCCACCCGCCCGGGCACGGCCTCCCGGGCCAGATTTTCGAACAAACCCGCCCATTCGGACTCGCTCAGCTCGCGCCCCGAATGGTCAAAACGGGGAGTCTGGGGGCGGACGCTTACCGACTCGATGCGGGCGATCAGGGCTTCGCGTTCCAGAACCTCGGCATAACTGACCAGCGACACCACCGACGGAGCCCCCTCGGCAATCGCCACGTTCATCTGGCGAATCGTCTCCGGCAGCGCCAGCAGCGCATGCGCGTTGGGCGCCAGCGCCACCCAGAAACCGGCATCCAGCATCTTGTCGGAAATTCCGGTCAGCGCATGGGAGATTCGGCGGTCCGACAGGCGGCTTTCTCCACGATCCCGACCCAACATCCACATTCTCCTCCCAGATCGCCCCACGGACGAAGAACCTACTGGGTCCGCACTATACCCCCCCCTCCGAACCGATGCAATTGTCAAATTGGAGTATTCGGACAAAGAAGTCAGACAACCGATTAAACATAGACGGGTTCAACTCGACATGACTGTCCCCGAAATTCCGGGCGGCACACGCCGTTTCCGATTGAAGCCAGACCGGGCCCGGGAAAATCCTCGCGCCAACCGGCTCTAATAATTACCATAGTAATACTTCCGCCAGATCTGCGGCAGAAAACTCCGGACATTGTTGATCACATAGCCCAGCATCCGGATCTCGAGCCGGGCGATACGCTGGCGCGCCTCCTGAATCTGCTCGCGTTGTGTCCGGCGGGCCCGTAACAGAAACAACATCCCGTCGCTTCTGGCCCCCACGCTCAACGCATCGGTCGCCGTCAGAACCGGCGGCGAATCCACGATCACCAGCGAATAGCGTTTCCGCAAGACAGCCAACAGGCGCGCCATACTCTCGCCATCCAGCAACTGAGCCGGATTCAATTCGCTGGCCTTGGCCAACAACAGGTGCAGTCCCCCCTCCGTACGAACCAGACACTCCTCCAGCACCGCCTCCGGCTCTTCAACCGACAACAATCGGTTCATCCCTCCCGGAGGACTCGTCACCCCCAGGTAGCGGTGGATCTTCGGATACCGCAGATCGCAGTCCACCAGCACCACCCGATCGTACAGATCCTGGGCCAGCGTCAGAGCCAGGTTGACACACGTCAGCGTCTTGCCTTCCCCCTGGACCGCGCTGCTCAGAACCACCACCTTCCCGGACGCCATATCCCCCTCGGGCAATGCAGCAAGCGTATGGAGCAGATTCTTGCCCAGCAGCCGATACTCCTCACAGATATGCCCCTTGGGCTCATAATAACTCAAAATCCGCGAATCGGGCCGTACGGCGATTTCCACAATCCGTTCCACAAACGCCTCATCACGTTCCGGTCCGGAAATCAACCGTACGGGCAACGCACGCCGGGGGGGCAGACGCCGGCCAAACCAACTGCGTCCACCCAGCCCGCCCACCACACCCGGGATCGGTTCCTCTGCCTCTTCACAACCGGCGGGACGCACAGACACCGATTCGTCTGCCCCGCCTTCCATCGTCCGTTCCAGCCGTTCAGAACTGCCCCCGGCCGTCGGGTGTTCCTCAAAATCTCCCTCCACAATAGACGCCGATGCGGTACCACAGGAAAAGAAACCGGCCCCCCGCGCAATCGGGTCCGGCAATTCCACATCCCACTCCTCCTCCCGATACGCCGTTTCGCTCTGCGCCCCCTCCGTTTCGCCCCCCCCGCCTCCCCGGTTTTCTCTCTCCGGAACAGACGCACCCGATTGCCGGGTCTCTCTGGAGGAGTGCCGTACACCGTTTGTCCGGCTCTTCGGTTTTTCGCTTTCAACCGGATTCACGGAAATGAGACGGTGTTCCACCGCCTTCTGAAAAATGAGATCCAGTTCCCCCATGACACGTGAGAGCACGGACGGAGAGACCGGCAACGACGAACGAAACGCCACGACATCCGACGGCGCAATCGAGTCGAACCGTCTCTCCGCCCAGACCGGCTTCACATAGCGACGATAGAGCCGACGGTAGGCCCCCGCCGTCGTGGCGGCAAACCGGGTCTCGATATCGGGCCAGACAACCGTTTCCCAGAACGAGCCGAACGTAGAGACTGCGCCCTTGCCCGAACGTTTTCGCTCCGGGGGCGTTCCCTCCTGGTGTGCCTGAGCCAGAACTTCCCGCGCCGCCTCGCGCGCCGCCTCGGGCGTCATCTCCGGCCACGCCCCAATTCGACGACGATACTGCCGCCCCTTGACCCGGAAGTACACCATGAAAACAAAATGCCCCGCCGGGGTCAACTTGACATAGAAGCCGGTCAGATCGGCATCCCAGATCAGTTGGTCCTTCGCACGGGGTTCGAGCGCGGTCAGAACTGTCGGTGTCAGCCTGGTTTTCATGGAGGTTTCACCCCTCTCGTCTCAACCAGGTTCAGGTAGCATTTCTCCAACACAAGAATTATACCAACTCGCCACCCTCTTTCACAAGATGAATCGCATCCTCTCTATTCAGAATCTTCCGTATTGATACCTGCCCCTTTCGGAAAGAAAATGAGCCTCCCGGCATACGCCAACCCGTCCTGCAGACACAAGGGGCGCACAAAAAATTCTTAATGCTGATTCATTTGCAGTTATCTTCTGAAATTATCTTCAGGAAGCAACCCGCTCGTTGAGCGCTTTCTCCAAAACGAAAAAATGCCGCTACCTAGATGGAGAAACAGCCGTTTTCCCATGGAATTGCTCTCAAAAATTCGATAGATTCCACAATCTCAGTGATCCGGGCCGGGACAAATCGCACGAAACAATCTGCGATCAGTGGATCTGCAGAAGCGCACAAGTCAGGTAGGAGGTCTCCGGCATTTCCATCAGAACCGGGTGGTCCAGCGGGGCGCCCCGTAACTCCAGAATCGTCACCTGTCGCTGCGCCGACCGGGCCGACCGCTTGAGCATCTCCAGGAAAAGCGACATGTCCACCGGCTGCGAACAGGAAGACGAAATCAGAAACCCGCCCGGCTCCACCGCCTTCATCCCGTCGCGGTTTAACGCCTGGTAAAGTTCCAACGCTTTACCGGCTGACAAGCGCCCCTTGGCCAGGGCGGGCGGGTCGAGGCACACCACGTCGAATCGCCCCGCGCTTTTCAGAAGCCGTTCCACCGGAGCACACTCGATCTGGCACCGGTCCTCCCCGCCGTTCAGGGCGACATTGCGCCGCGCCCAGTCAATCGCGCGTTGTGACGTGTCGGCGCCCAGAACCGAGGCCGCTCCGGCCCGCAGCGCCCGGCAGCTCCACTGGCCGATATAGCAATGCCCGTCAAACACTCGCGCTCCCGGCGCCACCCGGTCGAGCAACCGGCAATTCTCCCGCTGATCGAGAAACAGCCCGGTCTTCTGTCCCGCCGACAAGGCAAACCCCAGCCGGACTCCGTCGAGCGTGACTTCGATTTCTTCCGGTACATTCCCGAATACCTGGTGAGCGTTCCGGTACTCGAAAAGAACCCCTTCCACCCCGTCAAACCCCTGAAACACTTCTACCAGACGCTCGGCAAACCGTTCATAGAACCCACAGGAAGTCCGAACCGACACCACGCTCTCGAAGCGATCGGCCACCAATCCCGGCAACCCGTCGCTTTCCCCATGGACCCACCGGTACACCCGGTTTCCCGGAAAGAAGCGTTCGCGCAACCGCAATGCAGTTGCGATCCGTTCCCGAAAGAAATCCACCTCGAACTCCTGAGCCTGACGGCTCAGAATCCGGACGGCAATCCCGCCTTCGGCTTGGTAGAACCCGCGCCCCACCCGTTTGCCGTCGTGGCTGAACACATCGGTCAGATCCCCATCCGCCAGGGATTCCGGCAGGGAGGCGAACTCATTGCGGTAGGCCCACAGGTGCCCGCGCAGCAATCGGCGCTCCTCCCTGGGTTTCAGTTCCGCTCGGGCGATGGCGCACATGAGAGATCCTCCTTCTCTATGGGACCGGGTTTCCGGAATAGAAAAGCCCCCACGCAGGGGGCTTTTCCAATGACTGATAAAATACGGGAAACAGAGGCAAATCCTCGCTTCCCTTTATTTTTCGCGCTTGACCATCACCTCGTCGAGCAGGCCGTACTTTTTGGCCTCATCCGCCCCCATGAAGCAGTCCCGGTCGCTGTCCTTGGCCACCTTGTCCGGTTTCTGCCCCGAGTGCTCGGCCAGAATCTCGTTCAGGCGCTTCTTGTACCGCAGGATTTCGCGCGTCTGGATCTCAATGTCGGACGCCTGTCCCTGGAATCCGCCCGCCGGCTGGTGGATCATGACGCGCGAGTGGGGCAGAGCGAACCGCTTGCCCTTGCATCCCGCCGCCAGAAGCACCGCCGCCATCGAGGCCGCCTGACCCACCACCATCGTCGAAACGTCCGGCTTGATGAACTGCATCGTGTCGTAGATCGCCAATCCGGCCGACACCACCCCGCCCGGGCTGTTGATATACAACGTGATATCCTTGTCCGGATCGTCGTACTCCAGAAACAGCATCTGGGCGACGATCACATTGGCCACCTGATCGTTGATCTCGGAACCGAGAAAGATCACCCGGTCCTTCAACAGACGGGAATAGATATCATAGGAACGCTCGCCGCGCTCACTCTGTTCGATGACGATAGGCACATACATAGAAAGGGTCACTCCCAGGTTTCTTCCGATTACTCGCTCTTGGGCTTCGGTTCCACCACGGTGATGGTGTTCTTTTCCATCAGGAAATCTTCCACCTTGCGGCCCAGCAGTTCATCCTTCAGGCTGTCGAGACGTTTCTCCGCCTCGAGACGCGCGCGCACCGCCAGCGGCTTGCGCCCCTGGAGTTTGGCCATCCGCTCGATTTCCTGGTCCACGTCCGCGTCGCCCACCACGAGTTTCTCCTTCTTGGAGATTTCCTCGACCAGCAACATGCTCTTCACATCGCGCTCGGCCTGCGTCCGCGCCACTTCCAGGTACGCCTCCGTGTTGAAGCCCATCTTGGCCGGGTCCATGCCGAACATGCGCATCTGGTTGATCTGGCGCGACACATTCTGGTACTGCTGCGCGGACACGAGCGTCTTGGGCGCCCCGAACACGTTGACTTCGATCAGGTGGTCGAGCACCTTGTCCACCACCTGACGGCGCTTCTGCGAATCGGCCTGCGACTCCTGCGTCTCGCGAACGCTCTTGCGCAGGTCGTCGAGCGTGGCATAGTCGCCCAAGTCCTTGGCAAACTCGTCATCCAGTTCGGGCAGGACGCACTCCTTGATCTCACGCACCGTCACAGTATAGGTGTCCACATGCGTTTCCTCTTCGCCGTTGCGATTCTTGACCGTGCGCGAGACCTTCTGCTCGAACGTCTCGCCCGGCTTCTTGCCCACCAGCGCTTCGGCGACTTCGGGCAGCAGGCTCTGCTGCGGATCGCGCAGGAAGATGTTCTCCTGACACAACGACTCCATCCGCTTGCCATCCTTGTCCAGCACGACGATATCGAGCGCGGCGCCATTGCCCTTGGCATAGGGCTTCGACTTGTCTTCCACCGGCTCATAGGTCGCGCTGCTCTTGCGCATCTCTTCGAGGCGCGCCTCGACGCTCGCATCCGTCACGGCGGCGACTTCGACCTCGTAGGAACCTTCGGTGTACCCCTGCACGTCCACGGTGGGACGCACTTCAATGTCAATCTCGAGCGCGACGGGCTTGTCCGCCTCGACTTTGCTGTCGTGCAGCGTCGGTTCCCCGACGACGTTCAACCCATCCGCCTCGATGATCTGTTCCGTCACATTGGCGGCGATTTCGTTCAGGGCATCCTGTTCCGCGTCTTTGCCGTAGCGGGTCTTCAGAAGGGCCACCGGTGCCTTGCCCCGGCGGAACCCCTCGACAATCACCGTTTTGCGAAGCGATTGGAGTACCTCGTCCAGTTTGGTCCCGAGGACTTCAGGCGCCACCTCCACACAATAACGCTTGACGGAGCCCTCTTCGTCCTTCACTTCCCCGCGCGTGAAGGCAATCACTTCCTTCTGCTCGCTCTTCGCCTGCTGCTCCCCGGCGGTCTCCTGGGCGACATCCTGCTTTTCCGACACGTTCGATCTCCTGCGGGGAAACGCGCACACCTCGGCGCCACCCCGTCCTCTCATGATTTTGCTCCGCCCCGGAGGGTCGGGAGACACTTATAGACATCACTCTCAAAAATGCGAGGCGAAAACCCCTGGCCCGCACTCCCTGCATAAAAACCGTGTCCTGCCCCCACCTTCCGGCCCAGAACACACGGTAACGTAGTCTAATGGGTAAAATGAGGGGAATCAAGCACTTTTTACGGAAAATCGCGGGAAAGCCAATCTCCGAAGTAAAACTTTTTCAGACATCTACATGAAACGGCTCAAATCCGCCACCCACTTCGGAAACTCGACAAACCCCTTGGGCCCCCCGCAGGTGGCGCCCCAATGCACCGGAATCCACTCAAAAGAGAGCGTAAATAAATGGCAAAGCCCCGCCAAAATGCACTCCCAGAACCAGCAGCAACCCGAACACCAGAAACAAAATGAGGATGGGGAGCATCCACCACTTCTTGTTCTGCATCAGGTAATCCCAGAATTCCCCCACCACCCCCCGCCGCCGGGCCGAGGGGCCTGGACACGCCGGATCGGATTCGGAACGATCAAATTGCGAATCGGCCATCAGACGTCCTTTCTCCTCGATCTCAAAACTGCCGCTCATAGGAACGCACATTCGTGCGATGCTCGAGAGGGACCCAGTAACTCTCGCCTGCCGGTTTGCGCCGCCGCTGGAGGGAGTCGTTCCCCCGGGCGCGCAACACCAGCGCTATGGGCGTCAACACCCCATAATAAATCAGCGCCATCACCACCGGCCCCACAACATAGCCCAACGCAAACGTCAGGCCCATCCATCCTTTATACACCCACACCCCGGCCCAAGGCACGCACAAAACCAACAATTCCACTCCCACCCCGACACCTGTACAGCCGTAGAAAACACCCAGCCGCCCCAGCCGCCAGGCCAGAAACGCGCCGAAGAGCGGAAACAGGACCAGCAGCGTCAAGCCGAACTTGCGCAATTCCCGCCGGGAGGGTTTCCAATTGATTGTAACCAGCACGTTCTCCACTCCTCACACCCAACCACTAGTCCAGTTCGAACCGCTTCAGATACGCCTCACGCCCCGGCCCGCTCCACGCCGGTTGTTCTTCCTTATACAACACGCAGTCCCCCACCACCAGCACATCCATCTCGGTACACATGAAACAATGGTACGCGTCCAACGGCGAACAGACAATCGGCTCACCCCGCACGTTGAAACTCGTGTTGATGATGACCGGGCACCCGGTCTTTTCCTCGAACTTCGAAATCAACGCGTGGTAACGCGGGTTACGACCGGCGTCCACCGTCTGAATGCGGGCCGAGAAATCCACATGCGTGATCGCCGGTATAACCGACCGCACCCGGTTCAGACGCTCCAGCCCGAACAGCGCCTTGTCAGCCTCGGCGTCGCCCCGGCGTTTGTCGGGCCGGACCTCCGCCACCAATAACATATACGGACTCTCACACCCGATGT
>DAOPYU010000021.1:0-11375 GCA_035353095.1 Candidatus Sumerlaeota bacterium
GCCGAAGAATGAGGAGTTTTTGGGGTACGCGCGAGGGTTTTGTCCGGATCTGCGTGGGGGCGGGAATCGTTTATTTCCCGTTTTCATGGGCCGCCCACCGGGACGGGTGTTCTGTGGCTGAATGAACGGGTTTCCCTGGAATATTTTCGGGCCGCTTTTTCGCAAATTTCAGGTGTCCGCCTTGTCTCGTGTCAATTGAGGGACGCTTTGCGGGGGGGGAAAGAGGCGGGCTGGCGGGACGTTTGAATTTTTCCGGACCGGGGCATTGAAAAACTCTTGACAGTTCCCCGGTCAGGCTTCATGATCCTTCCCACTCTTGCTGGAAGCAAGCCCGCAGTGTGGGCGAACTTCGGTGGCTTTTCGACGTGTCGAACGCCCGGCAGGGGGAGAGTACAAACTGGACGGTTGCTTTCAGGCAGCCGGAATTGGTAATACTCCGGGGCCGGTGTCCCGGAATTTTTCCTATTGGGCGAGGAGAGAGTACCATGAGAGCGAACAACGACATCTTGCTGACGTGGGTGGAGGAAATGGCGGCCCTCTGTCTGCCCGATGAAATCGTCTGGATTGACGGGTCGGAGGAGCAGCGCGAGGCGCTGGTGCAGGAAGCGCTGGGTACGGGTGAAATTCTGGCTCTGGATCAGGTGAAACACCCCGGCTGTTATTACCACCGCACCGACCCGCAGGATGTGGCTCGCGTTGAGGATAAGACGTTCATCTGCTGCCGCAACAAAGAGGACGCGGGCGTCACGAACAACTGGAAAGCCCCGCAGGAGGCGTACACCGAGGCGGCCAACTACCTGCGTGGCGCCATGCGCGGACGCAAAATGTACGTGATTCCCTTCTCAATGGGGCCGGTCGGCTCGCCCTTCAGCAAGATCGGCATCGAACTCTCCGACAGCATCTATGTGGTGCTCAACATGATGATCATGACCCGCGTGGGGGAGGTGGTGCTGGATGTGCTGGGGCGCAGCAACGACTTCACGCGCTGCCTGCACAGCAAGGGCACGCTGGACCCCGAGAAGCGCCGGATTCTCCATTTCCCCGAGGACAACACGATCTGGTCGGTCAATTCCGGTTACGGCGGCAACGTGTTGCTGGGCAAGAAGTGCCTGGCGTTGCGCATAGCCAGCTCGCTGGCCCGCAACGAGGGGTGGCTGGCCGAGCACATGCTGATCCTCGGCATCGAGGATCCTTCCGGCCACATCGAGTACGTGTCGGCGGCTTTCCCGAGCGCCTGTGGCAAGACGAACCTCGCCATGCTGATTCCGCCGGAAGGGCTCAAGTCCAAGGGGTACCGGATCTGGACCGTGGGCGACGACATTGCCTGGATGCGGATTGATACGGATGGACGGCTCTGGGCCGTCAACCCCGAGAAGGGTTTCTTCGGGGTGGCGCCGGGCACGAACATGCGCTCGAACCCGAATGCGGTGGCCACGATTCAAAAGAACACTATTTTCACCAACACCGCCTTGGGGAAAGACGGCACGGTGTGGTGGGAAGACGGGGACGGGGAACCGCCGGCCGACGCGTTCGATTGGCTGGGCCGTCCCTGGAAGCCGGGCATGAAGGACCCGAACGGCAAGGGAATCCTCGGCGCGCACGCCAACAGCCGGTTCACCGCGCCCATCCACCAGTGCCCCTCGGCCTCCTTCCGCGTGGAACACCACCACGGGGTGCCGATCTCGGCGGTCATCTTCGGCGGACGTCGCAACACGCTCGCGCCGCTGGTTTATGAGGCCAATTCGTGGAACCACGGGGTGTTTGTCGGCGCCAGCATGGCCTCCGAGCGCACGGCGGCTCAGTATGGCAAACAGGGCGAAGTGCGCCGTGACCCGTTCGCGATGCTGCCGTTCTGCGGTTACAACATGGCGGACTACTTCAAGCACTGGCTGATAATGGGCCGCCGCGCGAAGAACTCTCCGAAGATTTTCCACGTCAACTGGTTTCGCCGGGGCAAGAACAACGAGTTCCTCTGGCCGGGGTATGGCGAAAACCTGCGCGTGCTCGAGTGGATTCTCGAACGCACACGCGGCACGGGTCAGTACAACGAGACGCCGATCGGCAAGGTGCCCACCGCCGATGCGTTTGACCTGACCGGTCTGGATATCAGTCCCGAGGTTATGGACGAATTGCTCAATGTGGACATCGAGCAGTGGATCGCTGAGACCGAAGACATCGAACGGTTCTTCGACAGCCTGGGACCGCGCATGCCCTGGGAACTGCGCAATGAGTTGGAAGACCTGCGACGCCGGCTTCAAGAAGCCCGGCAAGCGTGATGAGCGGCGCGAACGCTCCTGAAATCAGTGTCATCGTGGCAAACTGGAATGGCGAGGCCTTCTTGCGGGAGGGCCTCGCTTCCCTTTTTCGCTCGGCTGCGGCGTCGGGGCGTGCCTGCGAAATCGTCGTGGTGGACGATTGTTCGACGGACGGCTCGGCGGCGCTCATCCGCGAGTGTTTTCCCGAGGTGCGGCTTTTCTGCAATACGGCCAACCAGCGTTTTGCCCACACGAGCAATCGGGGCGCGCGCGAGGCACGGGGCCGGGTACTCGTGATGGTCAACAACGACGTCGTGGTCCCCGAAGATTTTCTACGGGTTCTGACGGCGCCTTTCTTTGAAGCCGATTCCTCCGGGGCGGGTTCCGTCGTTCCTCTCCTCTTTGCGGTCGGCGCCCGAACGGTGGACCGCGCGACCGGTGCGCCGAATCAGTTGTGCATGCGGGCGGTGTGGCGCTGGCGTGGGATCGAGAAGGCCTGGAGCGATCCCGCCGACCGAACGGAAACGACCTACATCCAGGGGGGCGCGGCGGCCTACGACCGGCAGCGCTTTCTCCAACTGGGGGGCTTCAACCCACTCTACAGCCCGGGTTATTGGGAAGACTACGACCTGAGTTACCGGGCGGCCAAGGCCGGATGGCGGGTGGTGTACGAGCCGCGCGCAGTGGCGTGGCATGTGGGAAAGGGGTCTTTGGGCCAGGTGCTTGGGCCGCATGGCTTGCCTCAGGTGGACGAGCGCAACCGGCTCTGGTTCAACTGGGTGAATCTGGACAGCGGCGCGATGCTGGCCCGGCAGGTTCTGGCGTTGCCGGGGGCCTATGGATTAGATCTCCTTCGGGGACGGGGAGTGGACGGGCCGCTGGGGTTTGGACGGGCCTGCCTGGGTTTGCCTCGGGTGTTCGAGGCTCGGCGCGCGCGTATTCAGGGCGATCCTCCGACGGTGCGCCCGGATCAGGATTTGCTCGGAATTTCCTGATTGAGACTGGCGGTCCTGCCGACAATATGCTTGGATGACAGACGGAAAATGGGTTGGGGCGATTCGCCCGGGACGATTCTGTCGAGGAACCGGTCAGGTATCCTTGATTCTTCTTCCCGGGTGTAAGATTCCTTGGAATCATAAACTTTTCTGATTTTTGCCCCCGGAGGGGGCGACGGTCAGTAGCCGGGGGTGACCGAAGGGAACCCCCGGAACCTCGCCACAAATTAAAGAAAGCCCTGAAGGGGCGTTCTAAACATGAAGGATCCGGTCGGGGAAATGGCTGTTCGTTTTTCTGTCATCATTCTCACCTGCAATCGGGCCGCCTTGCTGGCGGACTGCCTTGAGGCGCTCGTCCGTCAGAGCGTCCCGCCTTTTGAAGTCATCGTGGTGGATAACGGCTCGACCGATGCGACCCCGGCGGTCCTGGCCCGATTCGGGTGTCTGGATGTTTCGGAGGGGGAAGCGGATGGAAATGTCGAATCTCCAAAACCTCAGGATGGAACCGGTTCCGGCTTTCTGTTGAGGCGGATCGCGGGCGATCCCGCGCTCGGTTGGGCGGCGGCGCGCAACCTCGGGGTGCAGGCCGCGCGGGGTGACTGGGTGGTCTTCACCGACGACGACTGCCTGCCTCCGTGCGACTGGCTCGAAAAACTGAAGAATCAAGTGGAAACCGGACGCTGGGATGCCGTGGGGGGACTGGCAGTCGCGCCCGGGGGGATGCGTTTCCCCAGGTGGTGGCACCCGGACCTGGCCTGGGCGGTGGGGTTGAGTTCCACGCCGGACGAGAAATCGGACACCCGTTGGGATGCCACTGTGTACCCCACGACCTCGAACTGGGCGTCGCAGCGGGACATGTTGCTCGCGGAACCTTTCCAGGAAATCCCCGAGGCGTTCCTCGATCAATCCGCGGAGGGACAAGCCCGATTGTACGCCGGGGGACGCGAGGATGCGGAACTCTGGCGGCGCCTGCGCCAACGGGGCTACCGGTGCCTTCTGGACCCGGCCTGGACCGTGACGCATCGGGTGGGATTGGACCGATTGGAATTTCGCCGGATTCTGAAGCGGGCGTATCAGGATGGCATTGCGTTGCAACGACGGGAACCGAAGGATGGCTTGCTCCCCTCGGCGGTGGATACACTGGTGAGTCTGCCTGGGGCGCTTTTGCTTGCGGCTTTGAAGAATCCGGCGGATTTCCGGCGTGAGGCGGCCCGGTTGGGGGTTTGGGCTGCGCGCCAGGCGGGGCAATGCCGTCAGGCGCTTCGGCGGTTGGGGTGGGGACGGGGGACCGGGTATCTGGCCTGGCTCGCCTGCCGGTCGGCTCTTTTGCAGGGGACGGGTTTTCTGAAACGGGGGGCGCGGCGGGGGGGGATCGCCCTCTTGCGATGTTTTCACCCGGTTCAGCCGTCCCCTCTTATTAAGAGGATGGGGAAAGGACCCGAAGCCGCCTTTGAAGAGACGGTCGTGGTCGGGGGGGCGGGGTATCTGGGCGATCTGGTGTTGTTGCGGTCGCTCATTGCGGGATTGCGCCGCAAACGTCCGAAGGCCCGCGTGATTCTGGTGACGACCCCGGCGGGGGAGGAACTTTACCGGGGGGACCCGGAGACGCCGGAATTGGTGGTGGTGGGGCGAACGGCGGGGAGTGTGCGTGCCGACACGCAGGCCATTCAGTCCGCTGTGGGGAAGGTTCCCCGGGTGGTTTTTCTGGTGGCTTATTTCCACAAAGCCCACCCGAGTCTGGTCTATTGTCTCAAACAAGCGCGCGTGGTCACTCTTTCGGACGAGGTCGGTTTCCCCCGGCAGTGGTATTACGACCGCGCCGATCAGTTGATAACGAAACGGGCGGATCGGCATGAAATCGAGAATCTGGCCCGCTTGTTTGCCGAAGCGGGATTCGAGGGGGAAATTCCCCACGTGCCGCTCCATCTGTCCGAGGGCGAGAGGCAGGAAATGGCGCGGGCGCTGGAAACGCGGGGACTCGCGCCACGGGGCTATGTGGTTCTGGCGCCTGGAACGGGACAACCCGGCAAATTCTGGTTGGAAGAACGGTGGGCCGAGTTGGCGCGACGGATTGGGACCGAACTGGGCTGGCCCGTTCTCCTGACCGGTCCGGAGAGCGAGGCGGGGCTCCTGAACCGCATCCGCGAGCAGGCGCCTGACTGTCAGATCTGGACTTGCGGGTTGCGTGAACTGGGGACGCTGCTGGAGCGGGCCCGTTTGCTGGTCTGCTGCGACAACGGCGCCAAGCACTTGGCCGTGGCGGTGGGAACCCCGTCGCTGGCGCTTTTCGGTCCCACCGACGAAAGGCAATGGGGAGCCTGCCGTCAGACGGAGCGGCACCCGGTGGTGCGGGGGTGCGGGGCCGACCTGTTCTGGGAAGAACGGGTCGGATTGCCCCTCAACCATGAAATGGGCTGTCTATCGGTTTCGCAGGTCTGGGACGCCTTGATTGCGTTGGTTCGTACAGTTTCTCCCTGAATCCTCTTGACAAACCGGCCTTCTTTTTGGATTATGAAGTGGGATCGGCACTACTCTTGCTTAATGAATGCAAGTAACTGGAAATAGATGAATTAGAGAAGTTGGATCACAATGCCTCTTTCGATGCAACAATCCCAGAAACTGTCGCAACGGCTGGTGATGACCCCCCAGATGCAGCAGTCCATCAAACTGTTGCAGATGAATGCCATCGAGTTGGAGGAACTCACCCAGCAGGAATTGCTGGAGAATCCGTTCCTCGAATTGGAAGAGGATGGGTTTGCCGAAGAGGGATGGGGGGCGGAACGGGCTGCGGGGGAAGGCGAATTGGGAGCCGTCAGTTCTCGCGACGATTCCGGCGCTGAAGGGACGGCGGGTGAGGATTCGGCGGGTTCGGGGGATTATGAGACCGATCCCCATGCGGATTTGCGGTCCGAAGACGAGACCGCATCGGACGGAATCGAGTCTGTGGCGATCGAGGACCGTCCGGAACAGTTCGGCGAACTGGATCTGGACTGGGGCGAGACCTTCAGTGACGATTCGGACGCCGATGCGGGCCGGACGGCAGGGGGCGAAGAGGATTGGGTCGAGATTTTCAGCCACTCCGGACCGCGCAGTTTTGTCGCGTCGGGTGACGAGGGGGAAGAACGCAGTTTCGAGGAGACGGTGGCGCGCGGTACGAGTCTCTATGAGAAACTGATGTGGCAGTTGCATGTTTCCGCGTTGAGCGGGGTGGATCAGGAAATCGGGCGCTATCTGATCGGCTGTATTGACGAGCGGGGGTACCTGCAGACGCGTTCGACAGTGGAAGAGTGTGCGTCGCGGTTCGATCTGCCGCCTCAGAAGGTCGAGGAAGTGCTCGACCGGCTGGAAGCGGAGGCTCCCCCCAAGGCAGGCATGGAAGAGTTGAACGCCTGGGTCGAGGCCCATCTGGAGAAGGCGGAACAGAAACTGGGGCTCTACTTGGCGGGGTATCTGGCGACGGAGCATGCCCGGCCCGGCCTGGTGACGATCCAGCGCAAGCCGACGATGGAGGCGTGCGCCGAGCGGTTCGGGGTGACGTTGAACCATGTCGAGCGGATTCTGTGTGTGATTCAGGAATTTGACCCCAGCGGGGTGGGGGCGCGCGACCTGCCCGAGTGTCTGGTGTTGCAGCTGGCGGGCCTGGGGGAACTGGACCTGACGGCCAAAGAGGTGTTGATGGACCACTGGGAGGATCTGTTGCGCAAACAGTTCCGCCCGATCGCCCGGGCGCTCGAGGTCCGTGAGGAAGACGTCTTGGCCGTCTTTAATAAGGTCCGCAAACTCCAGCCGGCGCCGGGACTGGCCTACACGAAGGAACAGCCGCTCTACATCACGCCCGACGTCTATGTGCGCGAGATTGACGGGCACTACGTGACCTACCTGAACGAAGGGGATGTGGCGCATCTGCGTTTGAGCAGTACGTACCGCAACATCCTGCTGCGCGAGGATGTCGAGAATCAGGACCCCAAGGAGCGCGAGTACGCCATTGACAAGTTTCGCGCGGCGGTCATGTTCATCAAGAACATCGAAAAGCGTCGCAACACGGTCCTGCGGGTCACCGAGGCGATCATGGAGTACCAGAAAGAGTTCCTGGAGCACGGGGTCGAGTCGTTGCGGCCCCTGTCGCTGGCCGAGATCGCCGACCGGGTGGGGATGCACGAGTCCACGATCTCGCGCGTGACCTCGGGCAAGTATGTGGACACGCCCCAGGGACTGCTCGAGTTGAAGTACTTCTTTTCGAGCGCGATCCAGTCCGACGATGGTGAGGCCGCCTCGTCGCGGTCTATCAAGAGCAAGATTCGCGAGCTGATCGATGCGGAGGATTCGCGGCGGCCGTTGAGCGACGACAAGATCGCCCAGCAGTTGCAGAAGGCGGGCTTTTCGATTGCGCGCCGGACGGTGGCCAAGTACCGCGAGCAGTTGCGGATTCTCCCGACGAGCATGCGCCGCAAGTCGAATTGAGCGTCTGGGCGCGGTCGGCGTTCGGGCGGGGCGCTTCAGAAAAGTGTCCATATTTCCGGGAAAAAGGGTTGCGCATGGCGGGGGGCTCTGCTATGAACGGGGACTGGCCGTTTGGCGGCTGGCGTGTCAAGTGATCTTGTCAGAAAAATCGGGGAAGAAAAGATAATGTCCAAGGGTCACGTTTCTCTCAAAGAACTCAAGCAGGATGCGGTACACGACGCGATGGAAAAAGCCACGGATTTCTGGGATCTGTATGGCACGAAAATCACGACGGCGGTGCTGGTCGTACTTGTGGCGCTGCTGATCGGGACGTGGTGGAACCGGATCTCGGATGCGCGCAATGCGGCGGCCTCGAAGCAATATGCCGAATTGTGTCGCAAGTACCAGCAGGCGTGTATCGCCACGACGGCGGAGGATCGTGACAAGACCGCGGATGCGGCGATCAATCTGGCCAAGGATCTGATGGCCTCGCAGGGGTCCTCGAAGGCGGGGATCGAAGCGCTTTATCTGCGCGGCAACGTGCAGAGCCTGAAGGGCGCCTATCCGGGGGCGATTGACGATTACAGAGCCTATATCGAAAAGGTGTCCGACCCGCTCGACAAGGCGAAAGCCTATGTGGGGATGGGGGTGGCGTACGAGAATCAGTTGTTCGACGCGCCGACCAACAAGGAACTCCTGGAGAAGGGCAAGGAAGCTTTCTCCAAGGCGCAGAAGGAAGGCACTGTGGGCGAGGTTCCGACAGTTTACGCCCGCCAGGCCATGATGGGCCTGGGGCGGCTCAATGAGGAGAGCGGCGATTACGCGGCCGCCAAGGCGATCTATGAGGCCGTCGTCAAACTGCCGTCGCTGGACGACGAACAGAAGGAACTGGAAAAGCAATTGGCCGGTGAGAAGCCGGAGACGAAGGCGTCGAGCGCGAAGGATGACGCGAAGGAACAGGCCAAGCAGGTGCGCGAGAACATTCGCGAGTCCACGCGCCAGTTTGCCTTCAAGAAGGTGGCTGAAGAGCGCCTGAAACAACTCAAGGCCCGAGGAGTCTGAAAGAGACAGTCATAACCGAGTTTCGACAGATCTGAATTTGGAAACACTTTTGGGGACTGGTGCAATTCCATACCGGCGGTAAAGTCCGCGAATCCCGCAGCCCCGCACGAACCGAGACGATCCGATCGCCTCTCGTGCTGCGGGACCGACCCGGTGAAATTCCGGGACCGACTGTCAGAGTCAGGACGGGAAAAAGTGTTCCACACCGGGCGTTTCGACGCGCCCCATGTTTGTGTCCCCCGAGGTGTATCTATATCCCTCGGGGGATTTGTGTTTTGGAGCGAGTGAGGATCGGATGTTTACGGGATTGATCGAAGAAGTCGGTCAGGTGGAGCGTATCGAGAAGGCGGGCGAGTCGGCTCGTCTGACGGTCGAGGCGCCCCGCATGGCCCCGGCTCTGGAGGTGGGCGAGAGTGTGGCGGTGGATGGAACCTGTCTGACGGTCGAGATCCTGACGGGTACGGGATTTGTGGCCTTTGCCTCCGCGGAAACATTGAAACGGACCACGCTGAGCGCGATGAGCGCCGGGCGGAAGGTGAATCTGGAACGCGCGCTGCGGTTGGGCGACCGGCTCGGGGGCCATCTGGTCCAGGGGCATGTGGATGCCACCGGGGGGCTGCGGGGGCTGGAGCCGTTCGAGGGGGGCTGGGTTCTGAGTGTCGAGGCGCCGCGCGAGATTCTGGACGTGTCGGTTCCGAAAGGCTCGATCGCGGTGGATGGAATCAGCCTGACGCTGGTGGACCTGACCGCCGACGGTTTCACGGTCTCGATGATCCCGGAGACGTACCGGGCGACGGCGTTGCAGTACAAGCGGACCGGGGATCGGGTGAATCTCGAGTCCGATCTGATGGGAAAATATGTGGCCCGGTGTCTGGGCGCTTATGGGGTGAATCTGGAAACAAACGGGGGACCGCGCGTTCCGCAACCGGCGACGGCGCTCGAGTTGCTGTTGCGGCGGCGGTCCTGAGAATAAAGGGGGATGTGATTGTGGGAATAACAGTACGGGAAATGATTGAGATTCTGCGTCGGGGTGAGATGCTGATTCTTGTGGATGACGAGGATCGGGAAAACGAAGGGGACGTGATCTGCGCGGCGGAGTCCTGCACGCCCGAGATCGTGAATTTCATGGTGACCTATGCGCGCGGACTGCTGTGCGCGTCTCTGACGCAGGAGCGGGCCGAGCAGCTGGTTCTGCCCGCGATGGTGCAGCACAACACCGCCCGTCTGAGCACGAATTTCACGGTGTCGGTGGACGCGGCGGAAGGGATCACGACGGGGATTTCGGCGGCGGACCGTTCGCGGACGATCCGGCTTCTGGCCGATTCTTCGACGCGCCCGACCGATCTGGCGCGGCCGGGGCATATTTTCCCCTGTGCCGCCAAGAAAGGCGGGGTGCTCGAACGGGCCGGGCACACGGAAGGCGTGGCGGACCTGGTTCGCATGGCCGGTTTCGCTCCGGTGGGAGTGATGTGTGAAATCATGAGGGATGACGGCGAGATGGCCCGCATGCCCGACCTGAAGGAATTTGCCGAAAAACATGGATTGAAGATCGCCACTATCCGCGACCTGATTGCCTACCGGGTCGAGACGGAGAAACTGGTCGAGCGGGTGGTCGAGACGGTTTTGCCGAACGAATTTGGGAGATGGCGGATGTGCCTGTATGAAAATCGTGTCACGGGTGAGGATCATACGGCGCTGATCATGGGGGAACCGGAAAAGCAGTCCAGTGCCCTCGTGCGGGTCCACAGCCAGTGCTTTACGGGTGACACCCTCGGTTCGCAGCGGTGCGACTGCGGCCCGCAGCTCAGGGCGGCGATGGAACTGATCGCCCAGGAGGGGCATGGCGTTCTGCTCTACATGCAGCAGGAGGGCCGCGGGATCGGCCTGAAGAACAAAATCAAGGCCTACGCCCTTCAGGACAAGGGACAGGACACGGTCGAGGCGAACGAGGCGCTGGGGTTCAAGCCCGATTTGCGCGACTACGGCATCGGCGCCCAGATCCTGCGGGACCTGGGGTTGCGCCACCTGCGTCTGATGACGAACAACCCCCGCAAGATCGTGGGACTCGAGGCCTACGGCCTGGAAGTGGTGGATCGGGTCTCGATCCAGGTGGGAAGGGGAAAATTCAACGAGCGGTACCTGAACACCAAGCGCGAGAAACTGGGACACATGCTGGAGTAGAAACAGGGGGGGAGCGGACTGAATGCCGGGAAGTCCTCCGTCCTGCAAAAGAGGGGAGGACCCGGAGGAGGCACGGGCCTCCCGCCCGTGAATTGCCGACGCTTGCGTCGGCAGGGTCGGGGATGTCTGGTCCCTTATTCCGCAACCTCTTCATGGGCGAGACGCCCATGCCACCTCGGAACCGCCTTCTCTCTGTGTGACGGCCCGAGAATGGAGGATGTTGGTATCAGTAAACCGAAACGTCATATAGACAATGAAGTGTTTCCGGCCCCGGAGGGGCCACCCCATGAATAGCCGTGGGTGACCGAAGGGAACCCACGGGAAAGCGTTCTATAATAGGGTTGCACCCTGAAGGGGTGCCCCAATTGAAGGATCAAGGACACGAACGAGGGAGACTGAATCATGGCAAAAGTGTACGAGGGACATCTTTCGGCGGCCGGGT
>DAOPYU010000021.1:11475-15417 GCA_035353095.1 Candidatus Sumerlaeota bacterium
GAGGGAGACTGAATCATGGCAAAAGTGTACGAGGGACATCTTTCGGCGGCCGGGTTGAAGGTGGCGCTGGTGGTGAGCCGGTTCAACGAGTTCATCACGTCGAAACTGGAAGAAGGGGCGCTCGACGCGCTCAAGCGCAACGGGGCGTCGGAGGACGATGTCGAGATTTTCCGGACCCCGGGCGCGTATGAAATTCCGTTTGTGGCGGACAAACTGGCCAAGTCGGGCCGTTACAACGCGGTGGTCTGCCTGGGCGCGGTGATCCGCGGGGGCACACCGCACAATGTCTATATCTGCAGTGAGGTGTCGAAGGGCATCGCGCAGGCGGCTCTGGCCAGCGGGGTGCCGGTGATGTTCGGCGTCCTGACGACGGACACGATCGAGCAGGCGGTCGAGCGCGCGGGCACCAAGGCGGGCAACAAGGGCTTCGAGGTGACGATGGCCGCGATCGAAATGGCCAATCTGTATCGCGTCCTGCCCCAGTAAGCGCCGACGGCGGACGGGGAGCTCCGATGGAATCGGTCATCACGCTCGAACATGTGGACAAGTTTCACCCGAAACGCCGCACGCGGGCGCAGAGCCTGAAGCAATTGCTGCTGTCGCGCCTGCGGCGGCGGGAAGTCTCGACCGAGGTGGTGACGGCGGCGCAGGACCTGTGCCTCGAGGTGGGGCAGGGGGAAGCCGTGGGGGTGATCGGCGCCAATGGGGCGGGCAAGACGTCGCTCCTGCGGTTGATCGCGGGAATTACGGAACCGACCCACGGAACGATCCGGACGCGGGGACGCATTCTGCCGCTCCTGGAACTGGGAGCGGGGTTCCATCCGGACTTGAGTGGGCTGGAAAACATCTACCTCCAGGGGGCGCTCCTGGGATTGCCGCGTTCGCGTATTCGCGAACTGATCCCGGCGATTGTCGGGTTTGCCGAACTCGAGCGCCACATCCACACGCCGGTGCGGCATTACTCGGACGGGATGTACATGCGGCTGGGTTTTTCGATCTCGGCGCATATCGAACCGGATATCCTGTTGATTGACGAGTCGTTCTCGGTGGGGGATCTGGAATTCCAGCGGAAATGTGTAGAGAAGATGCGGGCCTTCCATTCAAGTGGGGGCACGTTCCTGTTTGTCTCGCACGACATGGCGTCGGTCGAGCAGGTCTGCGAACGGGTGATCTGGATAGACAACGGGCGAATCGTGCTGTCGGGCGCGCCGGGCGAAGTGGCGCAGGCATACCAGAAGGCGCTCTTCGAGCGCCTGTACCCGCATCCGGCTCCGCTGGTGCGTTCGGACCAGATTTCGGGACCGCATGGGGGGCGCTTTGGTTCGGGCGCGGTGGTGTTCGACTACATGGAGTTTTTCGACGGCGCCGGGCGGCCCTGCCGGAGTTTCGAAAATGGGACGCCGCTGGAGTTGCGGGTCCGGTACCGTCTGGCGGAGGGTGCAGCCGAAGCGGGGAAAAAACTGGGGTGCCGGATGTTTGTGCAGTCCACGCGGGGCCACGGGACGGCCTGTGTGACGATGGAAGGGCGGGAGACGGACATCTGTCTGGACCGGCGCGGCGGGCAGTTGATCTTCCGGATTCCGCGTCTGGACCTGGCGCCGGGGCAGTATGGCATCGCGCCTCTTTTTTACAGTGGATCGCCCGACGATCTTAATTCGGTTTACGATGTGCATTCGCGTGTGTATAGTTTCTCCGTGAAGGGGCCGGACGCGATGAGCCAGATCGCGGGTCTCGAACCGTTGTGCGCGTGGGAAGTGATCCGGTCTTGAGGAATGGGAGACGATGGCTGAGAAAGAATCGGTGTTGAAGGACTATGCCGGACGCGGCGATGCGGAACTGAGGGCGGCGATTCGCGCGATCCAGGCGCGCGAGGGGGATCGGCTGACGATTCTGGGCCACCATTATCAGATCCGTCCGGTGGTGGAATTGTCCGATTTTGTGGGCGATTCGTTCAAATTGTGCCGGGACGCGGCGGAGGCCCGGGCGAAATATATCGTATTTTGTGGTGTGCGGTTCATGGCCGAGAGCGCGCGGGCGCTGGCCCGGCCCGACCAGGTGGTGCAGCATCCCGACCCGTCGGCGGGGTGCCCGATGGCCGACATGGCCAACCTGGCCCAGGTCGAGGAAGCGTGGCAGACCCTGCACACCGCCCAGCCGGGACGCAAGATCGTTCCGGTCACGTACATGAATTCGAATCTGGACCTGAAGGCCTTTTGCGGGCGCAACGGCGGGGTGGTCTGTACGTCGTCGAACGCGGAGAAGGTTCTGAATTGGGCGTACTCGCAGGGCGACCGGGTGCTGTTTTTCCCGGACGAACATCTGGGACGCAACACCGCGCATCAAATGGGGATGGCGCCCGAAGACGTGGCGGTATGGGATCGGCTCGGCGGAGCACGGCAGGCCGAAAATCCGGCGCTGGCTCAGGCGAAACTGGTGGTGTGGAAGGGCTTCTGCCATGTTCACACCTACTTCACCGTCGAGCATATCCGGGCGGCGCGGACCCGGTATCCGGGCGCGTTCGTCATGGTGCATCCCGAGTGTCCGCGCGAGGTGGTAGCGGCGAGCGACGCCGCCGGTTCGACCGAGGCGATCGTGCGGCGGGTGCGCGAAGCGCAGGCGGGCGAGACGGTCTGTGTGGGAACGGAACTGAACTTGGTGTCGCGTCTGGCCCAGGAGTATCCCGACGTGCGCGTGGTGCCGCTGGCGCCGTCGGTGTGTCCGAACATGTCGAAGATCACGCTGGCGAAACTGTTGTGGACGCTGGAGCATCTGGGCGAGACGGATGTGGTGGAAGTGGATGCGACTGTGGCTGGACAGGCTCGCGAAGCCTTGAATCGTATGCTGGAACTGGCGGGTTGAAATCGGAACATCCGAGAAAAGGGGGTTTGCATGAGCACAATCCTGGATGCATTGCGCAAGGCACGGAACAATTCCCCCGAAGCGGTGGTGATGGATGAGGAGAAGGTCCTGACCCAGCGGGTCGAGGAGTGTCCGCCCCTCGTTTCGGAAGCGCCCCGCGAACAGTTACAACTGATGCGAGCGGTTCTGGCATTCGCCGCCCTGGTGATTGTCGCCATGTGCGTCCTGGTGGTGTTCCTGTTGTCGAACGCGTTTAAGTCGCAGGGGAAGGTCTCGCCGGCAGGAGAAAAACAGGTCGAGGTGGCGGGGGCAATTCCCTCGCAGATCCCGGCGGTTGGGGCCGGAGGGGGCGTCCCGGCGCCTCCCGCCGTGAACGCCGTGGCGACGCCGGCTGCGAACCCGGAACCGCGTCCTCCCGAACCCGTTAAACCGGTTGGTGCGGGAGAAACGAAATCGTCCGGCTCGGTACCGCCGCCGACTTTCCCACAGGTGGTGGGGGAGGGGGGAGCGTCGCTGCCGATGGTGCCGGTTCCGCCGGAAGAGGATCCACTGGATGAAACGCACGTCCAGGTGCTGAAGGGGCTGCTGGATGAACAGCAGGCCGCAGCCGCCCAGGTCCAGGGCGTTGCGCCTGCCGCGACCGCTCCCCGGCCCGAGCCGGTGGCCGCGCCGAAGCCGCGCAAGGATAACGGCGAACTGACGCTGGACGGGATCGTCTATACGGAGCAGAATCCCGTCGCCATGATCAACGGGGAAGTGGTGCCGGTGGGAGGAACCATCGGTAAGGCGCGCGTGACGCGTATCACGCCGGATGTGGTGGTCCTGGAGCGGGACGGCAAGACGATCGAGTTGCGCCAAAAATAGGAACCAATCCGAACGATTCGGTATTTGACGGTTGAATATTCCGCGTCAGAGAGCATCTCCTGAGAGAGTTCTTCAGGGGATGTTTTCATCTGTCGCATGCGTTGGCCGTTTTCTCCGCGCCGATCAGGGGATCGGCGTTTCCGGGGACCCCATTCTTCCCGTGAAAAATGGCCTTTCTGGGAGGGCGGGCGTCCCGCCCGCCTGAAAGAAAAACCGGAC
>DAOPYU010000021.1:15517-20012 GCA_035353095.1 Candidatus Sumerlaeota bacterium
TCTGGGAGGGCGGGCGTCCCGCCCGCCTGAAAGAAAAACCGGACTATAAGGCGTTCAACTCCGGTTTCTATATGAAGACGATCTGGAGGAAATGGGACTTGGAACCGGGTTGTTCTGGATCTGGGTTCCCGCTTCCGTGGGAATGACAGATAGGGGGGATGCCCAGAATAACTTCATAAAACCTGGAAGATACTCGCTCGGCTAGACAACGAGGAGTTCCTGTTCAAACAGGTCCGGTTCTGTCGTTTTGGGTGGCGCAATGCGGGAACTTTTGCGACAACAGCAATGTTTGTACGTCGAACAAAAGAATGCGGATGTCCTCAGAACGCGCTGGAGACTCCTTTCACCCGGAAACAAGGAGAGAGATCATGGGAAAAATTGGGGGATTCTGTTTGGCCATTTGCCTGTGTGGCAGCGGATTTTTCGCCGGTTCGGTGGGGGCGCAGTCCGCCCCGGCTTCGGTTCAATTGCCGGGAAAGGGTCTGGCGCAACATGATTTCCTGTACGCCGGTGAGTGGGATACGCGCAAGTCCGACCAGTCCATGTTCCTCGTGCGGGGTGGCAAGGTGGTCTGGTCCTATTCTATTCCGATTCGCAAGGCGGATGGGGGAACTCAGGAGTTTGACGACGCGACGCTGCTGAAAGACGGCAAGATCATTTTCTCGCGGATGTCGGGTGCGGGAATGGTCAATCCCGACAAAAAACTGGTGTGGGAATACGTGGCTCCCCGGGGAACCGAAGTCCACTCCTGCCAGGCGATCGGGAATAATCGAGTGTTGATCATGCGCAACGGCAACCCCGCCCAGGCGATGATCATTGACACGGCCACCAGCACCACGGTGAAAGTGATCCCCATTCCAACGACAGTCAAGGGAACGCACGGCCAGTTCCGGCACATCCGCATGACTCCGGCCGGCACCTTGCTGGTTCCCCACATGAGCGAAGGGAAAGTTGTCGAGTACGACCTGAACGGCAAGGAGATCTGGTCGGTTCAGGCGAAAGGCGTCTGGCACGCGGTCCGGCTGAAAAACGGCAACACGCTGATGGCCATAGAGGGGGAAAAATGTGTCCGTGAGGTGAACCCCAAGGGGGAAAAGGTCTGGGAACTGACTCAGGCCGATGTGCCCGAAATCAAGTTGTTCAACCTCCAGACCGCCCATCGGCTGGTCAACGGAAACACGGTGATCTGCAGTTGGGTTGCGGGAGACAACAATACGTCCCACTGGCCCGGCACTGTCCAGGTTTTTGAGGTGACGCCGGAGAAGAAAGGGGTCTGGGCGTTGAGTTCCTGGGACAATCCGGCGGACCTCGGTCCCGCCACCCACATCCAGCTGCTCGATCAACCGGATAGTTTCGAAACAGTTGAGTGGAAGCCGTAATCGGCGGGGCAGACGAAAAGACCGGATGGGAGCACTCGTCTGTCGAATGTGTCGGAGATGTCGCGTTCGGCGGTGTGAAGGGACAAGAGGCTGACCGTATCGGATTCTCCCGGCAGGTCGGGAATTCCATGTCTGAAAGGTGAAAACATGGCGCACATTCGTTCTAATTCCGAACGCAAGAACAGATTCCACGCGGCTATTTTCTCTCTGACGGGTTTCCTGCTGGTTTGCGTGATGCAATTCCCCGGTACGGCTCGGGCCGCGGAGTTGCGTCCGCCTGCCGTGCCACTGGTGACGCACGATCCGTATTTCAGCATCTGGTCGCCGGCGGATCGCTTGACCGACACCGATACGGTCCACTGGACCCTGAAACGGCAGGCGCTGGGCAGTCTGATTCGGATCGATGACACGGTTCTGCGGGTGATGGGGAGCGAACCGAAATCCGCCGAACCCCTGCCTCAGACGGATTTGCAGGTTCTGCCCACCCAGACGATCTACCGCTTCGAGGACAAGCGGGTGGCGCTGACCCTGACCTTCCTGACCCCGGCGCTTCCGTCCGATCTCGACGTGCTGGCGCGCCCGCTGAGCTATGTGACGTGGGAGGTCCGTTCCCTCGATGGAAAACCGCATCGCGTACAACTCTATTTCGATTGCAGCGCGGAAGTCGTGGTGAACCAGCCGGAGCAAAAAGTGGTGTGGGATCGGCCTGAAATGAAAGGGCTGGATGTCTTGCGGGTCGGTTCGTTCGATCAACCGGTTCTGGCGAAAAGCGGTGACGATCTGCGGATTGATTGGGGCTATTGCTACCTGGCCGTGGATGCTACCCAGAAAGCCAGTCTGGTAATCGGCGACAGTGCCGCCGTGCGCGAGGAATTCTCGAAAAGTGGGAAACTGCCGGAAAAAGACAGCGACCGGAAACCGCGCGAGGTGAAAGATGGATTCCCCGTCCTGGCGGCCGTTTGTGATCTGGGGACCGTGACGGACAAGCCCGTCTCGCGCCACCTGATGCTGGCCTATGACGACCGGTACTCGATCAAGTATTTCCGGCAGAAACTGCGTCCCTATTGGCGGCGCAACGGGGCGCAAGCCCAGGATCTGCTTCTGTCGGGCATGCGGGACTACGAAGCGCTGAACCGCAAGTGCGGCCAGTTCGACGAGCAGTTTATGAAGGATCTCACGCAAGTGGCCGGGCGCAAGTACGCTCTGCTGTGCGCGCTGACGTATCGCCAGACCTGGGCGGGGAATAAGATCTCGGCCGATTCCAAAGGCATGCCGCTGGTGTTCCCCAAGGAAAACTTCAGCAACGGTTGCATCGCAACCGTGGACATACTGTTCCCGCAAGCGCCGTTCTTCCTCACCCTCAGCCCCACTTTGACGAAGGGGATGCTGATCCCGATTTTCGACTACGCGGCTTCGCCACGCTGGAAATTCGCCTATGCGCCGCACGACCTGGGGACCTATCCGTTCGCGACCGGACAGGTGTATGGCGGGGGCGAATTGACGGATGAAAATCAGATGCCGGTCGAGGAAAGCGGCAACATGCTGATCATAACGGCCGCGCTGTCTCAGGTGGAAGGGAATGTCCAGTGGGTCGAGCGCTACTGGCCGCTGTTGACCAAATGGGCGGACTACTGTGTCAAGGAAGGGCTCGATCCGGCCAAACAGCTCTGCTCCGCCGACATGTTCGGCCATTTGCCGCGCAACGCGAATCTGGCGGTGAAGGCGATCATCGGAATCGGCGGGTATGCGCAGCTTTGCGATCTGGCGGGAAAAAAAGACGAAGCCAAACGGTACCGGGATATTGCGCGCGATTATGCCATCAAATGGCAGGCCTTGTCGAAGGACGACGGCCACTCCAGCCTGGCTTACGGTTCGACCGGCTCCTGGGGCATGAAGCACAACCTCATCTGGGATCGCGTGCTGGGACTCAATCTGTTCCCCGAAGCGGTCGGAGACGCGGAAATCGCCTGGTACCTGAAAGTGCAGAAGCAATACGGTCTGCCCTGCAACAATCTGACCCCCACCTGCCTGATTGATTGGGCGCTCTGGAGCATCGCCCTGGCGCGGGACGAAAACGATTTCCAGAAGTTGTTCGAGCCGATCTTCAACTATGCGAACGAAACGCCCTCGCGCGTGCCGCTGTCGGACTGGTTCAATACCGAGACCGGGAAAATGCAGGGCATGCAGGCGCGGCCGGTCGTGGGCGGGTTGATGATCAAGGTGTTGGGCGCCCCGAAGGTCTGGAAGCGCTGGACGAAAGACGCTCAAAATCTGAAGGGGGAGTGGGCGTCGGCTCAGATCTCAATTGCCACGAAAGAGATTGTCCCGACGGCGCAGGCCCAGCCGGTGACCTGGCGTTATACCTTTGAAAAACCCGCGGACAATTGGATGCAGGCCGATTTCGACGATTCCTCCTGGAAGGAAGGCCCCGCCGGGTTTGGGACAAAAGACACGCCGGGCGCCGTGGTGCGGACGGAATGGAACACGCCGGATATCTGGATTCGGCGCCCATTCGAACTCTCCGATCTCCAGACGAAGAGCAAATGGGTTCTGCGGATGCACTACGATGAAGATCCGGACGTGTATCTGAATGGGATGAGGGCCGCGGACCTGAAGGGGTGGACGAGTCACTATCAGGAGGAGGATATCCTGCCCAGGGCTCTGGAGGCGCTCAAAACCGGTCGAAACGTGTTCGCCATCCACGCGCGCCAGACCTATGGCGGCCAGTACATTGATGCGGGGATCGCGGAGTAATGGGTGGGGATGGAAAGTCTCCGGACATGACGACAAAAAGTCCGGGTTGTTGAAGTTGAACTCAATCAGTGGCGTCTTTTGAGATGATTTCTCGGGAGACGCTTTTTTTCTGCGCCTCCCCTTTGGGATGGAATCTGATTTGGGTGCATTCCCCGAATTCGTGAGAAGGTTCACTGAAATTTGAATAGCCTGGCACCGTCCGGCACATAGACACCCAAGACAAACACCGGAATCTTCGGGTGCGAAAGAATCCTGAAAGGATGCCACACACGCTCGCCCTGGGCTGGCGTATGGATAAGCCCTTCGGGCTTTTCACCCCCCCCAAAAAAAGATCCGGTTGATCGCAACCCTCCTTCCCACCC
>DAOPYU010000022.1:0-19902 GCA_035353095.1 Candidatus Sumerlaeota bacterium
CGCCAACGGCGCGGATTTATATCAGCCTGGGGCAAGCGCAGCGTCGCCCCAGGACTGGTGCCCCTTTTTCCACGAGGGCTGAAGGCCCGAACTATAGAAAAGGTACAAAATGGCTGAATAGTACGGGCTTTCAGCCCTTGTGATAAAAAAACCGATCAGTCTTCCTGGGGCGATGCCCCAGGCTGGTATAAGGTCGCGCCGTTGGCGCTTTTTCCCGCATCCCTCTCTCTTCCGAAGCCGGTTTTCTCTCCCGGGAGCTCACCCTCCGGGTGTTTTGAGTCTGCCTGATTCCAGACGACTTGTTCGCGCAACTGCGGTTTCAAGGATCATGGACAGAATTCAAGACGGTGTTTCATCCCGCGCCGGGGCCGGATCTGGCGCCAGGGGAGGACTCTTCAGCAATTCTTCCACTTTTTTGTGAACCGCTTCCGAGTCTTCGAGCATCAGCAAACCCCGCTGCTCGTCGATAAGGAGGCTGGCCCCCTTCGAGGTGATCGCCTGAATCTGTTTCTCGATCCGGGCAATCTCGTCGCGATTTTTGTGCGCTCCTCCCAGACTGTACACCTTGCGCGTCGGCTGTTGGTCGAGTGTGGCCACGGCCTGCTCCATCCGCTGGATATTCGCCAGCCCGTCCTTGACCACGATCAGATGCAGCTTCCCATCCGTTTCGATCGTCCCCGACTCCGATTTGTACTCCTCAAACTGCCGGGCCACTTTCTCGACGTCAGCGTGCTGAATTGTGAACACCCGCGTCATCTGGGCCGCGTCGAGGAGGTCGAAGAGCGCCTGAACGCGCACCAGAACCCCGGGCAGATCGCTCACAAACACCTGGCCGGTCCGTTTGTCCGCCAGAATGGTCCCGACATCCCGGGTCAGGAGATTGCTCTGAGTCACCGCCTGGACGAAAAACTCGGAACTCGTGTGGCGTGGAGTGAAAATCTTCTGCTGAACCCGGGCCATCTGATAGTTTTCCCGATAGGTCACCCTGTCCCACAGATCATACCCGGTACCGTCGTCATTCCGGGTCCATTTCAAATCACAGGCGCCACAGATCCGGTCGAGTGCCGCCTCGACATTCAGCCCTTCCACTGGGACCGAGGCTTTTTCGGGCATCCTCCCATGCGGGGTGATCTCGAGCGCCGTCTGATCCTTGATCTCGGCCAGAATCATACCGAACGAGAGGCTGACCGGCGGTAATTCCACTTTTTTATCGGACAGGGGCGCTGGCTTTTTCTCTTCCGACGAAACTGCGGGGATGGCAGCCCCCCGGGGAGCCGGTCCCTTTTCCTCCCCCCCGACATCGGGGGACTCGTTCTTCTGAAGATCGGACGAGACAGGCCCGGTCGAATTCGCTCCTCCACACCATGTCCCCCGACAACCCGTCAGACACAGACCGGACAACGTCACAACCGCCACGGCAACCACCATCTGGTGTAATTTTCCCGGTAACATTTCACATTCCGTCCTTTTATGGGGTGTATTCTATCGGCCGCGTTGGAACGTGTTTTCGTCCAACGACAGATCCCTGTTCCCGTTCTGGATGCCCTCTGGCAATCCGCGAAGAACCAACCGGAAACGCGAAAACGAAAATTCTCGCGCTTCTTCGCGATTCCTAATTCGGTGGCGACAGTATTCGCCGGTCTCATCCTGAAGACCTGTTCGGATTGAAATCTACCGGTAACTCTTTAGCCATTCTTTGTTCGGGGTTTTCCGAGCCCAGGATCCCTGTAGGGGGGGCAAATTCGCGTTCCTTATCCATCGGGTGGACAATTGCCCAAGGTCCCCGTAGGGGCGGGTTTCAATAGTGCCTGCCTGTTGCCCCAACATTCAGTGTACCAGTATCCCCTACGGGCAAAGTTCTCCCTGTCCCGCTGGAGGCGATTTTTCACCGCCCACGGAATTTCCCGGATTCCCGAATGGCTCTGTGTAATGAAAATCTGATCCAGACTCACATCCCACCACGCGGGGACAGGCTCCGTCGCGGCCCCGCGTGGCAACCCTTTACAACCGGATCACTGCGGCGGTTGCGCCTGTGGCGCAGGCGCAGGCGCAGGCGCGGGCGTCGGAACCGGGCGCGGCGTGGCGGCCGGAGCGGGCGTCGGAGTCGGAGTCGCGCCTCCGGGCGCCGGGGTCGGCGTCGCCTTGGGGGTCGGTTTCCCTCCCGGCGCCGGGGTCGTGCCCGGTTTCGGCGTCGGTTGTTTGCCACCCGGCGCCGGAGTCGCCCCAGCGGGCGTGGGTTTCCCTTCCACGCCGGTCACCTTCCCCTTCTTCGACGAGACGGTTTCCTTGACTCCCGCTCCGAGGACCTTCTGCGACGCGGCCAGGTTGGGCACGGCGCCCCCGAGCGCCTTGCGGACCCCCGCTTCGGTGTTCTGTTCCTTGTCCTTGGCCAGCAACCCCGCCCCTTCGAGCGCCTCGGCAGGCGTGGCAGCCTCCGAGGGAGGGACAGCCTCCGCCGCCGACGGGGCAGCCGGTTTTCCGGCAGGCGCGGCGACCGGTTTGACGACCGGCGCCCCGGTGCCCGGCGTGGCTGCCGGGGGGGAGGCCACAGGCGAGACGACGGGTTTGACGGTGGGAGCGGACGGCTCGACGGGAGCCTCAGCGGGCGGGCCGGCGGCGGCCTGTTCCCCCTCCCCCGGTTGGGGGGTGGGCGTTTTTTTCAGATCTTTCGGCTGCGGCAGGGGGGCGCTGAACCGGCGCTCGAGCGCTCCGTCCAGTTTCAGTTCCTGACTCGGCAGGGTGATCGAGGTGTCGCGGCTGTCCAACTCGCCCGGACGGCCTTCGCCCGTCGCCGCCGGTTTCGCGTTCGCCGGACGAGACATTTCAGCGGGCGCGCCAGCCTCGCCGTTCGAGGTCCGGCCGGATTGACCGGCCCGTGGTGTCACTTCGGGCTTGCGCGTGTCGGCCCAGTCGTCGTTCTGGCCATTGCCCGATTCGAATTCCTGGGCCACGATGCTGCCCCCCGACACCTCGCGCACGATGGTGGGCGTGATGAAGAACATCAGATCCTGTTTCTTGCTTTCATCCGTCTTGTTTCCGAACAGGAGCGGCCCCAGCCACGGGATCTTGACCAGAACCGGGATGCCCGAGGCGCCCCCGCTCTTGGTCTGACGGTTGATGCCGCTGATGACGCGCGTCTCGCCGTCGGGGATGATGAGCACCGTCTCGACCTCGTCCTTCGTCCGGCGATAAGCGGTCACCGTGTTGCCCGTGCCGGCGCCGGCGTTGATTTCCACCGGCGTGGCATCGGAGTTGCTGATTGAAACTTCCAGCTCGACCAGGCCGGTGGGGCTGATTTTCGGCGTCATTTTGATCTGCAAGCCGCTCGGAACGGTGGATTGCGAAATACCGCCATATCCGCGGTTGTAATAATTACTGCTGCTGCTGTTGTTCGTGCTGTCCGTGTCGTTGTAATTATTATACCCGTAACCGCTGTAGCTTGTGTTTGCGATGGGATTCTCGATCGTCGAGTCAATGGTGGCTTCCTCGCCGTTCTTGATGAGGAGGCGCGGGCGCATGAGGATGCGCGTGTTGGAGTCGCTGAGGGCCGCCTCGAGCTGCGCCGTCACGACCCCGCCCAAATGCAGGCCCGCATAGTTCAGCGACAGGCCGTCCGATCCGCTGCCCGCGGTGAACTGGCGCGAGAGTTCGCTCTCGATCACGGAACTCGCCGCCGTGGCCGCCGCCTCGACCACCGACGAAGCGGAAGCGGTCTTGGTCGCCGTCGCGGTCGGCGTCACCGTGGACAGGGTCCCCTTGTAGGTGTACCCCGCGTTCACGCCATATTTCAGCGAATGATTCTGGCTCACATCGAGCAGTTCGATCTGCACGAGTACCTGGTCCACCGTGCGGTTGAAAACCCGCAGGAACTTCTCGACTTCCTTGTGGACCTCTTCCGAGTCTTCGAGGATCAGCAGCCCGCGCTTCTCGTCTATCAGGTAGTAGGCGTCCTTCGAGGCCAGCGCCTTGAGCTGCTCCTCGAGCATGGAGATTTCGTCCCCTTTGATATCCACGCTGTTGAGGTTGTAAACCTTGCGCGGCTGGCGCTTGTCGAGCAGTTCCACCACCGACTCCATGCGCTGGATGTTCGCCAGCACGTCCTTGACGATCACGAGGTGCAGTTTCTCGTCCACCTCGATCGTGCCCGGCTCGGACTTGTACTCTTCGAGTTTCTTGACCAGATCCTCGATCACGGCGTACTTGATCTCGAAGACGCGTGTCACGAGCGCCACGTCGAGCAGGTCGAGCAGCGCCTGAACGCGCGCCAGCACTCCCGCCATGTCAATCACGATCACCTGGTTGGTGCGTTTGTCGGTCTGGATCGAGCCGACATTCTTCGTCAACAGGTTGGCCTTCGTCACGGCCTCGGAGAAGAACTCGGCGTCAATGTGCTGAGGGGTGAAAATTTTCTGTTCGGTCTTCCCGCTCTGGTAACCCTCCCGGTAGGCCTGCTCGTCCCACAGGTCGTACCCCTTGCCGTCTTCGCTCTTGGTCCACTGGAGTTTGTTGGGCCCGCAGATCTTGTTCAGGACCGTCTCGATCGTCATGCCTTCCCCGCCGGCGGAGACCTTCTCGGGCATCTTGCCGTGGGTGGCCACCGTGATCCCCGTCTGGTCCTTGATTTCGGACAGGATCATGTCGAACCCCAGACTGGCGGGCGGCAACTCGATCAGGCTGTTGGCCGACTTGGCTCCGGCTTCCCCGGCGGCGCCCTCTTTCCCCGCGTCCGCCGGGTTCGCTCCGGGCGCGCCCGGAGCCGACGGATCGGAGACCTTCTGCGGGAAAGCCGGCTTGGGCATGCCGTCGGGCCGCACGGGCGCCTTGGGCGTGGAAACCGGGGGGACAATCGGGTTGGGGTTGGGCGACACTTCCTCATCGCCTCCCTGCGCCGGAGCGGGCGTGGGCGTCGGGGTCACCGGCACTCCGGCGGGACGCGCCATCGGGGTGGGGGGCGGCGTGGGGGCGGCCGGGGGCGGAGTCACCGGCGCGACGGGACGGGCCGCCGACGGGTTCGGAGGGGGAGCCACCGGAGTGACACCCGGGGCGGGCGTGGGGGCCGGGGTAGCCGCTTCCGCCCCGTCGTCGGCGGGCGTTTCCGGGGGCGTTCCCGCGTCGGGCGGGGTGGCATCCCCGGGCGCCACGGCGGCTTCCGCTCCGGCGGGCTGTCCCGCGGCCGGTTCCGCGCCCGCTTCCGGCGTGGGGGGCTTGACCCCCTTGGTCTGAACGGTCCCCAGGCGCGAGGAGCGGAACGAAGCCCGCTTCTTGTCGAGTTCCGAGGATTTCTCAGCCGCCTTCAGAACGGACGGAGCCACCCCCAGGAAAAACACCAGCAGGAGCAGGATCGCGCGGATCGGTTTTGTCATGGTCGTCAGTCACCTTCTACATTGTATCAAGATAAGGATCGCCCGGGTTTAAACCCCCAGCCGGGCAGTCGAACCAGAAATTGCGTGTTTCAGAGACCGCTTTTGCCGCTTTCGCGTCCTCTCCGGCCATTCACTCATCCGAAAAGGCCGCTGGATCATATCCCAGCGGGTTGGCGCTGGGAAGAGGATTGTTTCCCTTCCCGTGTCTACCCTGAAAGGGCAGGGAATCTCCTCGTTTTACTGCTCCACCAGACTGAACGTCTTGCGCTGCTCGGGGGGCCCGGGATGCACCAACGTCACCCCCCACTTGCCTTGCCGAACGACGGTGATTTCAAACGGACGCCCCCGGTCATAGAGTGTGTAAGTCTTACCAACCTCCATATCGTATGACTCATCCTTGCGATGCTTGTTCGAAAAATGCCAGATTGTCTTCTTTTTGAGCACATACTCGAGTTTCCAGTCCTGAAGCGCAGCCCCAGGGTTAATTGTTTCTTCCTTCTTTGATGGAGCGTCTTTTTTGACTTCGACCGCTTCATAAAGCGGGTCAAAGATGTTCTCCCGGCCGACGTTCAAAAACTGTTCCGAACAAACACGCGTTGGGGAAACGGCCCTGGATTCGGGGGAAGAGGATTGTTCCTTTTCTTGTTTGGGCGGTACAGGTTCCGCGTGGAACAAACCCGAAAATGGGAAATACTGGCAAACAACCGCACCGGCTATCCCCGCGGCCAGAAGAAACAGGAAACCGGAAGGGAATCGCTTTGTCTTCAGAATCTGGACAAACTGTGTCATTGTCGGGATCTCCCTGTCCCTATCTCGTTCAAAATCCGAGAATCCCCCCTCACGGATTTTCCCGATCACTGCTCCACCACACTGAACGTCTTGCGCTGTTCGGGCGGTCCGGGGTACACGAACGTCACCCCGTACTTTCCTTCCGGCACGATATTGACATCGAAGGAACGCCCGCCGTCCTGCAGGGTGAAGGTCTTGCCGATCTCCACATCGTAGGCCTGGTCCTTGATGCGTTTGTTCTTAAAATGCCAGATGGTCTTCTGCTTGCGGTAGTATTCGAGTTGCCAGTCGCGCAGCGCCTTTTCCAGTTCCGGCTGTTTTTGCGCGGGCGGGGGAGGAGGCGTCGGCGTCGGCGTCGGGGTATAAATTGGATCGAAAACATTCAACTTGTTGATATTCTGAAACTGGTTGTTGGCCACGACCCGGGCCTTCGGGGTGGGGGGGGGCGTGGGCGAAGGTTTTTTCGCCACCCGCGCAGGGGCAGTACCGGTGGTGGCTTCGTCGTCCACCGCCGTTTCTGCCGTATCCACAGCGTCGCCCGCTTCCTCACGGGACGCCTCGGGCGACTGCCCCAGGAACGCTCCCACCCGCGAGCGCACCGACTCGGGGATCGGGGCGTACTGGTACGTCAACCAGGCCCCCATGCCGAGGATCATGACCATGAGAAAGACGTTGTAAAGCCAGCCTTTTTTCTTCTCCGCCATAGTGGCTCACTCTCCTTGTGTTTCGCGCGGCGCCGGGCCGTTGCCCGCGACGCGCCCGCCCCCGGATTCCCCGGGAAACCGGTCCCAGCCGTTATTCTTCCTCTGCTTTTTTCGACGACTTGCTTTCCGTGGTCTTCTTGCTCGAACTTTTCTTCTGGGCTTCCTGCAATTTCTTGAGCCGTTCGAGGTCCGGTTTATCGAGTTCATCGGCTCGGACGATGCGGGCCACCGTCGCCTCGAAGTCGAGTTGCGGCGCTTTGATGGCCGAGCCGGTCAGTTCAATCCTCAGACTCTGTACGAGGATGTTGCGTTTGTAGAATTCGCGCAGGATATCGGCCAGATCGCTCAGGGGCGCGCGCAGCCCCTTGGCGTCAATCTCGAGAAAGGCGAAATCGGTGGCGCGCGGGATCGCCACGGCCTCGGGCCGCTGCAACGAGATCGTCTTGCCGAAAATCTTGTTCAACTCCTCGGTGAAGGAGGCCCCCACGTTCTTGTCGCCCACCTTCTGGAGCACCGACTGGCCGGACTCCTCGTACTCGGCGTCCACCTGGGACCCCTCATTCATGGTATCGCGATAATCGGCCAGGGCTTCCTGCGCCGAGGCAATCGCCTCGACCGTCGTGTTGTATTCGTCCAGAAAGTCGGCGAGGAACATCTGGTAGATCAGACAGCCGAGAATCACGAAACCCGTCAGCGTCACGATCACCTTCTCGCGCGTGGTTATCCCCCGTTTTCCAGCCATGACTATGTCCCCTCTACTTCTTCTTTTCCTGCGCCTGGGTCTTGAAAATGCAGGTGAGCGTGAACTTGACGGCCTGCTCGCGCGTGTTGGGCGGCGACGCCATGTCGCGCTTGGCCGACACTTCCTCGAAGAGGCCCGCCTTCATCAGATTCGCCTCGAAGGCATCCAGGTCCGGATAGGTCTGCGTCCACCCCTCCAGCGTCACCTTCTCTCGCTGGTACTCGAAGGACGTCAGGCACACGCGCGGATGGTCGGCGGCAAAAAAATCGGTCCACTGACTGATCCGGTCCAGAATCGCCAGGGGAGAACGGTCCAGCGAGGTGTAGTCGCGCAGGATCCCCACCACCATCTGTTTGCGCTTGATCTCGTTGACGCGTTCCTTGATGTCGGCGATCTCGACCTCGAGCTGGGCCAGTTGGCTCTTTTTATCGTCCAGAACCTTCTTGGCCGTGATGAACCCGGCGGTCAGCGCCAGAAACATCGCAAACGCGAAATAGATGATCCGCTGCTTGCGGCGCGACTTGGCGTGTTCCTCGACATAGGCCGGCGGCACCAGGTCTATGCGCAGGCTCTCCGGGTCCGCCTCGCGGACCAGCGCGCCCGCCGCCAGCGCAAACGCAGCCCCCGTCGGTTCCTGCGCCAGTACCGACGGTTCGCACCGCAACCGAAACGCCGAGGCGGCGTTCTGGCTTTCGGCAAAGGGGTCCAGACACGTCACCTGCGTCTGAAACATCAGTTGAAATACCTCGGCCAGGTCGGGCACCGCCACCCCCTGACCCGACAGGAACACCCGGCCAAAATTGTTGCCGCAATCGAACTCACGGTTGGCGTAATCGAGCGTCCGGCGAATCTCGCGGATCAGTCGGTTGGACCGCAGCAGCCCGACGTCGAACCGCGCCTGGGACACCGGGGCCGCCGGGGGCGTCGGGGAAACCGCATCCGTCCCTCCTGGCGCCGCATCGGGCGCGAACAGGCTCGCCTGTACCCCCCCGGAGGCCAGGGCCGAACCGGACTCGGGCACGGGGGGATACGATTCCGCCCCCTCCATCCCGTCGTCCTCATCCAGGTCGAGTACGGCGGCGTGGGCGGGATGCGCGGCATGCGCCTCGGCCAGGCGCGCCTCGGCCAGTGACTCGCGAATCCGCTGGGCGCCCATGGCCATGCTGCGCGCAAAAATCGGTTCGCCCTCGTGGAGCACCAGAATATCGGTGTTGGCCGGGCCCACGTTCACAAACGCCACGGTCGAGCATTCCGCCGGGTCCCACTGCCCGCTGTGGCGCAGGATGTTGACCAGGGCCACGGTCGAAACCTCGACGCCGGTGACCCGCAACCCGGCAGCCAGACAGGTGCCCGTGACCTGCTCGATGGGGGGACCGTCAATCGCGGCAATCAGGACCCGCGACCCCTCGAGGTCGCCCTTGGCCAGGACGCGATGGGCGATGATATGCCGCTCGACATTGAAAGGAATGTGGCGCTCGGCTTCGAACCGGGCCATTTCGTTCAATTCGTCCGGGTCCGTGGCGGGCAGGGTCACCACGCGCAGCGTGACCCAGTGCTTGGGCACAACCGCCAGGGCTTCCTCGACCTTCAACCCGGCGTCTTTCAAGGCTTTGCGAAGAGCCTGTCCGTTTTCCCGCTGCCAGAAGGTCTCATCCTGAGCCCCCAGGCTTTCCCCCGGCGCCGGCACCGCCAGACTGGCTTCAGGCGCCTCGCCGGCCGCCGCCACATCGCCGCGCTGGAAGGGCACCGTCAAGGCGGCCTTCAGGGTACAGGCCGAACGACTCTGCGCCCAGAGATAGACGCGGCAGCAATCGTCCTGAAATTCGAGACACATGTAGTTGGCCATAATCGAACTTTCACCGTTCCGGCAATGTCCGGGGAACCGTCCCCATCTTCAGCATCAATAAGAATTCCACCGTTTGAAATACACCACGGGGACAAACCAGGCTTCGGTGGCGACGCCCGTGGCGTTGGCGTTGGCGGCCCGCGTGCTGGCGCCCCGGGCCGCCGTGCTGGCCGCCCGCCCCCCCTTGGGCACATACATCCCCTTGTAGGCGGGCATTTTCGTATCGAAATCGTCGGCGTTCGTGGACTCCCGATCGCCTTCCTGAACGTCGTAAATCGGGAACTGGAGCACCTTGCGCGTGCATTCGGCCACAATGCGGGCCGAGGGCAGGGGACGCTCCACCCGGTTGCGGTTCACGGAACTGTGACTGCTTTCCTTGTGTTTGCCGATGAACGCGCGCGAGTAGATCGTAAAGTGGTCCGACAAGACCGTCAGAGGAAGCGCCTTGTTCGCGTTGGCCAGGATCTGGGCCGTAAAATCGCTCACTTCCGTCAATTTGTTGAGGTTGGTCAACGCCTTGTCGTTGTCAATTCCGTCTTCCTTGCCTCCCTGCCGGGACTTTATCAGCGTATCGGCCAAATCGCAACCCTGTTTCAACTCGCCCGCCGCCGCGCCAAAGACCGCCGCCAGACACTCGTAAGAGGCGGTATTGACGTTCAGGGCCAGACTGCGCGCCGTCACCAGATCGCGCAAACCGACCACCTGATTGCGTTTCTTCTTGCCCAGCGACCGGGTCGGGAAGAACTCCGGTTCCGGGTCCTTGTCCGGGTCGTAACCATAGTAGAGTTCTTCGGTGATCCCCGGGATCTTCATCAGTTCTTCCGTCGTGCTGAACGGGGCGTTCTTGGGGTAGAAGACCTTGTCCTCTTCGGAGAAATCGCGCTGCGACTCGGAATCTTTCTCTCGCCTTCTCCGACCGTGCCCGGCCAGTTTGTTGCGCAGTTTGGCATAGTAAACCCGTTCGCTCTCGCCCAGCGCCTCGGGCACCGACACCTCGTCGTCCGGGTCCTGCCAGTCCTTGATCGCATAGGCGATCTCGTCGGCGTCCTTTTCGTCCACCTCGAGTTGCATCAGGAGGAATTTCAGAACCAGGTGCATCCCCTCCTTGCTGTTGTTCAGGCCGATCTTGCTCTCCTCGTCTATGACGAGCAATTCATACTCGCCCTCGACCTTCTGCGCGGAGTTGGCGGGATCGGGGTTCTGGACCTCGAACGAGCGCGGCACGATGCTCGCGCCGGTCCAGATATCCCCCAGGGCGTCGAACGGTTCCTTGGCGTTGATGTCCTTGACCGCCTCCTCGGGCCGCTCGACGAGCCGGTCGTTGCGCAGGTCCGTCACCGCCCGGGCGATGCCGATGCGCGCCAGCTGCTCGGCGCGGAACTGATCGCGGTACGTCGAGGTCAACTTCGACTCGACCTGAATCTCAAACGCGAGCGAATGCGCCAGAAGGGTCAGGACCAGCACGATCCAGAGCGTCAGGATCAGGATGGTCGCCCGGCGCCGCCCCCACTGGGTCAGAGGGTTCTGGAAACGCATGCCCCGCCTTGCAAACCATCCCTTGCGCAGTCTCATCGGCTCGTCCCCCGCTGGCGAAGTCCGGACTGACCGGAGCCGAACGTCCCCGTCCCGGGAGTCAGGGGCCCGAACGATCCGTCGGCGTTCGGGAACGACTGGAAGAACAGGTCGTCGCCCGGCGTGAACACTTCGAGCGCCGCGGGCAGCCAGATGACCGTCTCGATCCGCTCGACCCGCGATTTCTGTCCCTTGCGCTGCCGTTTTTCATCGGGCACTTCGACGCCCAGGGTCAACTTCACACAGGCGGGCAGGTTGTCGCTGGCCCGTTCCTGGTAGGCGTTCAGTTTCTGCATGAACATCGGGTCCATCGGGTCCACCTCGAACTTCGGCGAGCGCAGCGCCTTCTCGTCCGAGTCCCACTTGGTTGTTTCGGTCCAGTTTCCCGTGCCGGTCGCCCCTCCCCCGGAATTCCCCTCGCCCCCCGAGAAATACCCGAATTTCACATTGAACTCGACGACCCGCTCGGCCAGCAGATCGGGCGGCAACGGCTCGGGCTCGACCTCGACGACGTAATTCACCTTCACCAGCTGATTGCGGAGTTCCTGAGGCAGCAGCCCTTTCTTGGCGATGCTGTCGAACGAGAAACCGCCATACGGGTCCGCATTGTCGCCCCCGCCGCGCCGCCCGCCGGAACGCCGCTGCTGCTTTTCGGTCCGCTGGTTTTGGGCGTTCTCGATCTCCTCTTCCAGGTTCGGGTTCAGGCGCAGGATGCGCGGTACGGGCGAGCGCTGGCGATACAGGTTCCCGTTCTCGACATAGTAACGCACCCGCTCGGTTCCCCAGGACGACTCGTCGAACGTCCCGTCCGACGGCGTGAAATGCGCAAACTCGATGTAGGCGCCGCCGCTTTTCCCCGCCGAGCCCGATTCGGTCGGCTGGGCAGGCTGAGGGGGGCGAACCGCCTTACCGGCTTTCGCCGTTTTGCCTCCCCCGCCGGCGGTTCCCTCGCCGATGAATTGCAGGCCGAGGAACCCCGGCTCCCCCTTCTCCGCCTGGTCGCGCCGACCCGACTCGTCCTTCAACTTCTGGATCAGTTCCTGTTCCTTCGACGCCATCTCGAACTGCATGTCATTGAAACGCTTGTTGTAGTCCGTGTCGTAATACACCGCCCGCAGGTCGCGCGAGATATGCTCGACCACAAATCGCAGCGTCTGCATCGTTTCCGTGGTGCGGCGTCCGCTGACGAAAGACTTTGTCGCCGTCCGGAACGCAATCACGAGGGCCAGCGTGCTGACGGCAAAAATCGCAATCGCCACCATGACCTCGAGCAACGTGAATCCCGCGTCCGGACGACGCGCCGAACGGCAAACCAGAGAACGTGCGGGATTCAGAATGCGTCGAATCATGAGAGTGCGACCACCGGGTGTTCTTTTTTTTGACCAGAGGCAGAGAAAGCCATTGCGGTCCAGTTATACCGATTGGAAGTAATGACAACCATCGTCTTGCAACAAGAACCGCGAGATGACCGTAATATCGGAATGAAACACGAAAATCCCGAAGGGATTCCCTTTGAGTAGCCGTGGGTGACCGCAGGGAACCCACGGGACGGATTCCTATAATTTCCCCAACCCCGAAGGGGTTGCCCTATCGGCTCATCGAAGCAGGTAACAGAAAGACATCTTTGCATACCGACTTTCCCTTTTGGGGCACCCCTTCAGGGTGCAAATTTTCCGGAAGACACTTTTCCGTGGGTTCCCTCCGGTCACCCACGGCTATTCATGGGAGGCCCCTCCGGGGCCAACAAGAGCAATCATTCAAAAGAGAGAGCGCTCTTTCACGATCGTTTTCGATTGTTTTTCGACGCCTCCTATTGATCGAACCGAATCTTGTTGAACTTGCGCGCCTGCTCGCTGAACCGCTCGCCCGACGTCAACGCCGTCTCGACATGCAACACCCGTTTCGGCACGGCTTTGCCGCTCTTCGTCTGATAGTACACATCCAGCGAGATCCGGCGCAGGTACTCGAGCCGTCCCTCTTCGGGCGGCTTCACGTCGTCGTAGTCCAGTTCCACCTTGTCGTACCGGACCTTGTAGGTGTACTCCGGGTGGTCCTTGCCGAAATCGCCCGTTTTCTCGCCCGCCTCGGGAGGGGTCAGTTCCCACTGCTCGATCAGGTCGCGCGCCAGCACGCTCGCCATCGTCACCGACGAGGCGTTGCGCGCTCCCTTCATCGAGGTCGTGAACGACTCCATCACCATCGCCAGCGCGACGCCCATGATGGTCAGCGACACAAGCACCTCGAGCAGGATAAACGCCCGACGTGACCGTTTTACACGGGGAAGGGGGTGGGGCAAGAAATCCATCTTTGTCACGGTATTTGAAACAAGCGCCAACGGCGCGTCCCATCGTAGCCTGGGGCATTGCCCCAGGAACCGGTGTTGCCTCCTGGTCAAGGGTTGAAAGCCCGCCCTGTCAAAATGATGGGCACCTTCATAAAACGGGCCTTCAGCCCTTTCCGGAAATGGAAATTCCTTTTCCTGGGGCGACGCTTCGCTTGCCCCAGGCTGGTATAGATCGCGCCGTTGGCGCTCTATCGCGGCTGTCAGGTTCATGTTGTTGGCAACACACCCTTCTTCGCTTCTCGATTCCCTCATCGCTTGCGCTTGCGCAGGGCGCTCTCGAACCACTTCCCCTCGGGAGCCGCCGCCTCGACCCGCACACCGCCCGTCGCCCCGGCGATGTAAATCGTATAGACCCGATCCATCTCATCCGCCACGACCACCGTGGCCGGAGTCGCCGACCCGTTGCGGCGGAACTCGACAATCCGTTCCTTCTCACGCCGCCCGGCCTCGTAGGCCGTCTCGATCCCCACGAACTTGATATGCCCGCGCTCGGCGTCCAGCGTATGCCGTTCCTCCATGCTTTCCTTCGTGTCGCGCACGCTCGACCGCGACCCGCCGCGGCGCCCTTTCTTTTCCGGGTTCAGCCGGAGGTAAAACTCGTTCTTCTCCTCGTCCAGCACCAGTTGCGTATCGCTGCCGCGCAAGACGGCCTGCTGGCGGGCGAACCGCGCCAGCGACGCAATCTCGCGCGCCGCCGCCGTCAGCTTGTTGCGCCCGTAGGTTCCCTTCATCATCGGGATCGAGAGCGCCATCAGCATTCCCAGAATCAGAAGAACGACCAGGATTTCCAGGAACGTGACCGCCCGCCGCGCCGGGCGCTGTGCGCCCCCGCCCCACCCCTCGGGAAGTCTGCCTCGAATCCGCATCGGTTCTTCCTTGTTCGTCCCCACCCCCGGACTTATTGCCCGCCGCTCGGGTCCAGACTCATGATCGGCAACAGCATGGCCACCACCACAAACGCCACCACCAGACCCAGGACAAGGATAATCAGAGGCTCGAGCATCGAGGTCAGCGTCTTGAGCGCCCGCTCGACATCGCGCTCGTAGGTGTCGGAGACCCGCACCAGAATCTTGTCCACCTGCGCGGTTTCCTCACCCACGGCCACCATGCTGGCCATCACGTCCGGAAACAGCGGGCTTTCGTTCATGATCGCCGTCATCGAGGTGCCCTGCGAAATGGCGGGGCCCAGTTTCTCGACATCGCGTTTCACCACCACATTGGTGATGACCTCTTCGGTGATTTCGAGCGCCTGGAGGATCGGCACGCCGTTGCGCAACAGGTTGCCCAGCGTACGGGCAAACATCGCCAGCTCGCGCTTGAGGACAATATCGCCCATCACCGGAATCTTCAGCAACACGGTGTGGAACAACCGCAACCCTTCTTTGGTCTTCAGAAACTGACGGCCCAGCAGCACCGCCACCGCGATCCCCGACAACCCGACCCACCAGTAATTCGTCAGGAAGTGCGTGATGGTAATCAGGATCACCGTGATCGCCGGCAGTTCCTGGTTCAGGCTCGAAAAGACCGTGATAATGCGCGGAATCACCACGGTCAGCAGAACGGTAATCACGATAATGCCGGCAAACACCATGACCGCCGGGTAGGCCAGCGAGGAGAACACCTTGCCGCGCAGTTCCGCCTCGCTCTCCGAAAAGTCCGCCAGGCGCGTCAGCACCTCGTGCAGCATGCCGCCCGTCTCGCCCGACCGTACCATGGCCACGCTGAGCGTGTTGAACACCTTCGGGTGACGCTGCATCGCCTTGGCCAGCGTGTCGCCCCCCTGAACGGCCTTGCAGATATCCGCCACGATCTCATGCAGCTTCGGGTCGTGGACCTGGTTCACGATGATCGTCAACGCCTTGACCAGCGGCACCCCGGCCGCCACCAGATCGGCCAGTTGGCGGTTGAACGACACCATCTCCTTCTGGCTCACCCCGCCGCTCAGAAACGACAGGTTCAGCGTGAAACGGCTCTTGGGGGTCACATCCTCGATCTTGACCGGGAAGTACCCCATCGCCTGCAAACGGGTGATCACCGCCTGGCGGTCCTCGACCTCCAGAGCGCCTTCGATCCGCTCGCCTTTGCGATCCCGGGCCACATAGAGAAATTTACCCATCTCGGCACGCCATCCCCCGCGTCACACGCCACCCCGACGCTCGTCTTATTGTTTCGCTTCCCGCTCCTTGACCGCGTTGAGTAACTCTTCCGTCACGCCCGCGTCGTCTTCCATGGTCACACGCAACACCTCTTCGATGGACGTCATGCCCTGCTTGATCTTCTTCCACCCGTCGTACCGCAGCGGCTGCATCCCGTCGCGAATCGCCTGCGCCTTGAGCTGCGCGTTCGACGCGTTCTCGACGATCAGGCGGCGGAACACTTCCGTCACATGCACCATTTCATACACGGCCGTACGCCCCCGGTACCCCGTGTACCGGCACGCCTCGCACCCGCGAGGCCGGAAAATCTGCAAACCGGAACAGTCCTCGTTCGTTACATTCACCCGCGCCAGCAGATCCGCCGGGGGATCGAACTGACTCTTGCAACTCGGACAGAGCACGCGCACCAGACGCTGGGCAATGAGCCCCTCGATCGAGGAGGAAATCAGGAACGGCTCGATCTGCATGTCAATCAATCGCGTCACCGCGCCCACCGCGTCGTTCGTGTGGAGCGTACTGAACACCAGGTGGCCCGTGAGGGCCGACTGGATCGAAATCTCCGCCGTCTCGGCGTCGCGGATTTCACCCACCAGAAGAATATCCGGGTCGTGACGCAGGATGGCGCGCAGACACCGCGCAAAGCTCAACCCGATGTGGGGGTTCACCTGGATCTGCGTCACCCCCTTCATGCGGTACTCGATCGGGTCCTCAATCGTGATAAGTTTCTGGTCCGCCGTGTTGATCTCGCTCAACGCCGCGTAGAGCGTCGTGGACTTGCCCGACCCGGTCGGCCCCGTCACCAGCACGATGCCGTGGGGCCGGCTGATCATCTCGCGCAACGTCTTCAGGTGCCGCTCGTTGAACCCCAGCCGCTCCAGGTTCACAAACGCCGTGTCGCGCGTGAGCACACGGATCACCACGCTCTCGCCCGCGGGCGTCGGCACCGTCGAGACACGCATGTCGAAATCCTGATTGCCCATCTTGACCTTGATCTTGCCGTCGAGCGGCAGACGCCGCTCGGCGATGTCCATGTCGGCCATGATCTTGATACGCGAAATGATGGCCGACTGGAACCGCTTGATGTTGGGTGGCACGGGCGACTCGTACAACACGCCGTCCACGCGGTAGCGGATACGCAGGTCGTCCTCCTCCGGCTCGATATGAATATCCGTCGTGCGGTCCGTGATGGCTTCCTTGAGCACCTGGTTGACGAAACGCACGATCGAGGCGTCCTCGGCCATGGACTCGATATCCTCGACGTTGCTGGCGTCAATGTCCACCACCTGGCCCTGATCCTCGGCCAGGTCCTCCATCGTGTCGGCGCCGATGCCGTAGAATTTCTTCACGGCCATCTGAATGTCCTTGCTCGGCGCCACGACCGGCTCGATCTCCGCCCGCAGATTCAGCCGCAGGTCGTCGAGCATGTGGACATCGTAGGGGTCCGAAAGCGCAACCTCGAGCACGCCCTCATGCATCCCGATCGGCATGATCTTGTAGTGCGTGGCCAGACGCGCCGGAATGCGCGCCACCACCGCCGGGTCAATCGCCAGATCGTTCATGCGCGTGAAACGCAGCCCCAGCATCCGGGCCACCGCCTCGAGCAGCTGTTCCTCGGTCAGCAGGCCCATCTTGAGCATCAGGCTGTCGAGCCGCTCGCCCGACTTGTGGTGCTCGAACAGAGCCCGCTCCATCTCGTCCGGGTCAATCAGACGCATCTGGATCAGAATCCGCGCCAGTTCTTTCGCTTCATCCTGTTCGATCATGGCCCCTCGCCATCCTTACCAAGCGCATCCCCACCTCGCGCGGGATTCAGACCCTTTGCCGTCTCTGCTCAAAAAGACAGACCCGCCTATCCTATCCCACTACCAAAACTCATGCCAGTCTTTTCCTCCCCGTCACTTTTTCTCACCCCCCTCTCCCTCCCTCCTCCCCGACGCCCCCCAGACCACCTGCGAGACTGACAATGCACATGTTAAGTTTTTCTCAGAAACCGTTCCCAATCGGATCGCGTCGAATGGCGCCCTCCCCACTCCCTCCCCGGGATAGTGATTTCCCGATTCCCACAATCGCAAAATCCCAATCCTGCCCCGGCCCCCCCGGAAACCGGACAGCGCCCCCCGAATCTTTCTGAAAAAAGCCCGGAAAAAGGCCTTGACATTCAGGGGGGAAGTGAAGAAAGTAAGGGCCGGTTTGTGCGCAGACCGAAAGGCCCTTCGCCGTGAGCGGGAATAGCTCAGTTGGTAGAGCATCAGCTTCCCAAGCTGAGGGTCGCGGGTTCGAGACCCGTTTCCCGCTCCATCTTTTTCTCTTTTTTATCATCAATAGATTCAATCTTTCATGAGAAGTATCAGAGGCGATTCCGAAAAGAATATTCTTGCGGAAGAAGTAAGGGGATTGGCCGGTTTCATCCTCTTGGGGGTTCGGTCTGGTTTCATTCTGACCTGTCCCCTCTTTCTGTTTCATGTCGGAAAACTCTCCTGAGATGGGATGACCCGTTTCCCCTGTCTCCGTGCGAAGAATCATGTGCCCCGCCCTTTCTGGGGTCGGGGCGTTTTCGGGCGTTTTTTGGGGGAGCCGTCAGCCGCGCCTCGGGAGGTTCGAGAGATTTCTCCCGAACAAAAAATGGGCCGGTGCTTTTACACACCGGCCCCGGGGATACTGTTCGAACCGTTTGAAAACGACTACAGTTTTTTGTAAATCAGAAGCGCGGAGCCGGGTTTTTCTGAAATGGAAACCCGCAGACCCTGTTCCAGAAGTTCCTGACCGGTGGCCTTCGTCTCTTCGTGGGTGTCGAGATTCGTCACCCGATAGGTGGCCGCCGGATCGAGTTCGTGAAGCGGAAGACGCGCGACTTCATAACGGCTTTGCGGGCGGCGCAGGGCGACGATCAACCCCTGGTTCTTCTCCGGCGTGTCGAGCTGGTAGGCCATCCACTGGTCGGCGGCCTGAGTGTAGGGGGTCAGGGGGTAGTAATCCCCGTAATAGAAATCGCGAATGCCGACGTACTGGTCGAGCGTCTGGCGCGCCCAGTCGAAGGGAAAACTGTCCGGGTAAGCGCCGGTCGGTCCATCGCCGGAGTGGTTCCAGTTGATGCAGAGGCTGCTGCTCATACTGCTGCGGAATTCGTAAGTGTCGCCTTCGCGGTCCTCGCTGATGGCGTTGAGGGGCACCCAGGCGAGGAGACCGTAGGTGTGACACTGGTGGGCGATGGGATCGCGCGGACCGTCGGTACGCCAGAAGGGGGTGGCGCGGCCCACGGTTTCGAGATCAATACGGCGTCCGCCGGAGGCGCAGTTGTCAATGATGAGGTTGGGATCGCGTTCGAGCAGACCGTCCCAGAAGGCGTAGAGTCCCTCAATGTAGCGGATTTCGCTCACGCCCTGGCGGTCGGGGGTGTCGTTCTTCTGCCAGAAGGACGCGGGGTCAATATTGAAGTCCTGACGGTAACAACCGAGGCCGAATTCCTTGATCCGGTCGGCGATGAAGTCGGTCACAAACTTGCGCGCCTCGGGGTTGCCCAGGTTCATCAGGCTGTTGTCGCCCCCGTCCTCCAGGAGCCACTTCCCGGTGAATTTCTGGTGCCAGGGCGTCCCCTTGAAGACGCGTTCGGGTTCGAACCAGACCATCAGTTCGCGCTTGTCCGAGCGCAGGAGGTCGCTGAGGGGTTTGAAGCCCTTCGGATAAAGGCTGGGCTTGACGTCCCAGCGCCCCACGTTGGTCCCCCAGTCTTCCGTCTCCTTGACTTCGGGTTTTCCGTACCACCCGGCGTCGATCCAGTAATACTCGATGGGCAGGCGATGTTCGATGAACTTGCGGATGTTCTCCGCGTGGACCTCGGCGGTGGTGCCGCCCCAGTTGCCGCAGGTGATGGGCGCCTGGAGGGGTTTGCCGTTTCTCTGCGGGCGGTGGTGTTTCAGAATGAACTGACGCAGCAGGTTCTGGCCGCGCCAGCGGTCCCCGGTGTAGAAGAGCGCCAGCATGCTGGGGGTGCGGATTTCTTCACCCGGATGCAGAACCAGGTGGGTTTTGGCCATGCCCGCCTGAATCTGGACGGCGCCCTGGCTGTCCGACTGAAACTGGGCGGCCCAGCGCCCGCTCCACCCCACCGCCAGCACGACGCCGGAGTTGGAACCTTCCAGATTGAAGAAGGGGAGGATTTCACTCGACGACCGCCCGTCGTTGGGTTGAAGCGCGAATTTGGCGCCCGCCTTCATTTCCACGGTCTGCGGGGCGAAGTCGTCGAAGGAGGAAACGCCGCCCCTGGCCCAGTGCAGCGTGGGGGGAGTCGAGGCGGGCACCTCGAACAGGGAGTCGAGCGCCTGGATGTTTTCGAGGGGGGGGGAATCCTGTTTCCCGGTGTTCTTGAACCGGACGACCCATTCGATC
>DAOPYU010000023.1:0-19148 GCA_035353095.1 Candidatus Sumerlaeota bacterium
AAAGTTCAGTTTACTGGGACCATAATCGGTTTTGAAGAGCAGGCGCAGTGAATGCTTCTGATTCTGGTCCGGCTGACGGAACCAGGCGCCTTGAATCCGGACCCCCGCATCAATCTGGAAATCGTCTCCGTTGACCGCATCCATCCACTCGACCGAGGTCGGGCGTTCCCACGTATCTCCGCGCTCCGTCGGATTGGCGTAGATGCCGGTGGACTGACTGAAGAGGTGGTTGACGTTCGTGACGATCGAGAGAATGGGCAGGGAAGCGAGTCCCGGTTCCAGTTTCGGGCCGTTGGCGGAGTTCAGGACGGTCGGGTCCATTTCGTAATCGGCCGGAACGGAGATCCCCCCCTGGGTGACCCAGGTGGTGGGAAAACCGGCGGGGGTGGCGGACTGGCCGCGAACGCTGGTGTAGAAAATGTAGGTATGCGTGTCGCTGCCGGAAGGCCGCCAGCCGGTCAGGAACGCGCGGGCGCGCAGGGGGGTGGTCTTGCTGACGGGGATCGGTTTTGTGTAGAGGGTACTCGCGGCGGTGGGGTCGCTGCCGTTCAGGGTGTAATGGATCGAAGCGCCGGGCGTGTCGCATGTCAGGGTTACCTCAAAGGGCGCCTGATACACCCCGCGGGCCTGGCTGGTCTTGACCTTTTCCACGAGGCCCACGTACCCGCCCGTGTTGGCGGCGCGAAATGTGGCCGGATCGTAATACCGCCAGTCCGCCCCTCCGTTCGGGTAACGGCCATACGAGACATCGGCGTACTGGGGGCCGTAGTGAATCCAGTCCAGTACGGTGGCGCCGTCGCGGTCCACGAGCAGGAGGTCCTCGCCCTCGCCCGACAGTTTGAAATTGGCGTGTGTGGCGCCTTCGGTCGGGCGCTGGTCGGCCCAGACAATCAGGTAACCCGACCCGGCAACAGTGGTTTCCGCCGGCGTTGCGGACGGAATCTTCCACTTGGTCGGGCTGGTGGGGTCGTCCGTGAGATAGAGACCGGCCAGGTTCACGGCGGTGGCGCTGTTGTTGTAAAACTCGATCCAGTCTTCGTAATGTCCCTGGGGGTCGGGGGCGGTGTGGGTGTTGGACGCCATGAATTCGTTGATGAGGATGGCTCCCCGGGCATTGGGCAGTACCAGGCACAGGAACAGTGTACTTAAGGATAAGAACAGGCGTGGCCACGGGAGGCCGATGAATGAAGGGACACAACGGGGGGGGCGACAATACGGATAGCGCATGGTATCTCCCTGGCACACGAAAGAAGGCTGTATCGGAACTTCCCGGCAGGTTTCAGCACAGCAGCGATTTGTGAGAAAATGCAAAGGCGCTGATCCCCATAATTCCTCTATTCTAGCACAAGACGTTTTCCGTTTCAATCCCCGGTCTGGGAGATCGGGAATGGGGGGAGGCACGATAAAAAAGACTTGACCTGAAATTATTCACAGGGGTATTGTTTATATGGAAACTATCTGGAGGTGCTGTCATGAGCCTGGCTTCGGAGTTGGAGCTGAATCAACCGTTTGACGATCTCTCGCATGAGGCCCTGCTGAACGTCTATTTCACCACCAGTTGGATCAAGAAGATGGCGGGGCAGTTCTTTCAGGCCTACGGGTTGACGGATGTGCAGTTCAACCTGCTGGCGTTGCTCAAGTACCAGGGCGAAGAGAAGGCGGGACTGACTCAGGTGGAGTTGAGTCGCATGATGCTGGTCAACCGTCCCAATGTGACCGGGCTGGTGGACCGGCTGGAACGCATGGGGCTGGTGCGGCGGGACGCGGTGCCGGGGGACCGGCGCAGCAACCGGGTGGTGCTGACCGGCGCCGGGGAACGGAAGATGGCGGAGGTCGAGGGGAGGTATTACGAACTGATCCACACGATGATGTCGCCCCTGAGCGCCGGGGAACAGCGCCAATTGATCGGGCTGCTCGAACGGGTGCGGGGTGCGTTGGGCAGAGGGACGGAAGAGCCTGACTGATGGTTGCGTCCTTGAAGGGTAAGGAGTCATCCGAAGGAGGAAGGGTCTCATGGAAGCGCTTGTGGGGTTGTTTATTCTGGGGCTGGTGCTGGTTCTCGTATTCGGTTCGTTGGGTGGCCTTATCGCGTCTATGCAATTGCAAAAGTTGAAAACGCGCCTGACGGAGGCCGAGAAAGATCTGTACCGCGCTCTGAATCGGATTGTGGCACTCGAGGAGAAGATCGCGCAAGGGGCGGAAACGAAATCGGAGAGGGGGGATCGGATGGCCACCGGGGTTCAGACGGAGGCGTCGCCGGAGACAGCAACGGTACCGCCGCCTATACCGGTCTCCATGTCCGAGACGCGATCCGTATCGGGGGCGCTTCAGGCGCCGGTGACCGGGGACTCCGATCAGCAATTCGAGGCGCGTCCCATATCGCCGGAAGGCCTTCATGCCATGGCCTCTGCGGCGCTTCCTCTGTCGTCTCACGATCTTCAAGAACTGGCTGACGAGGCGTGTGCCGCTTCCGCGCCTTCTCCGGAAGCGATGGCTGTACCGGTTGTCCCTGTTGTTCCTCCAGGGGGAGAACACCGGGAAGCGGCGGCGGGGGATCTGTCGCCGTTCAAACTGCCGTCCCTCAAACTCCCCTCGCTGCAACTCGAGCAGACGCTGGGGACCAAGTGGTTCGTCTGGATCGGCGTGGTACTGATGGTGATCGGAGGCGGGTATTTTCTCAAGTATGCCTACGACAACAACTGGATTGAAGCGAAGGGGCGTCTGGCCATCGGGACGTTGTTCAGTGTGGGGGCGCTGGCGCTGGGCCACTATTGCTGGCGTCAGGGTTGGCGGTTCCTGTTTCAGGGGATGACCGGAGGCGGTCTGGCGGGGTTGTACGGGTGTGTTTATTTCTCGATGCAGGTTTATCACCTCGCTTCGCCGGGTCTGGCTATGACGCTGGCCACGGGGGTGACCTTGCTGGCGATTGCGTTGTCCGTGGCACACGACGCGATGCCGGTGGCGATCCTCGGACTGATCGGCGGTTTCCTGAGTCCGGTTCTGCTTTCGACCGGTGAAAATCATCCGTATGGCTTGTTCACCTATGTGTTCATCCTGAATCTGGTGGCTCTGGGTACGGCATATTACCGGCAGTGGCGGGTACTGGATTCCCTGGCCTTTGCGGCAACGATTCTGATGTATCAAGGGTGGTTCCTGAAGTTTTTCCACGCGCCCGATCAACCGAGTCAACTGACGCCGGCCTTGCTTTACACCTCGGTGTTCTACCTGCAGTTCCTGTTGATCCCGATGATTCACAGTCTGGTGCGGCGGATTCCGTCGCGGCCGGAAGGCCTGGCGCTTCTGGCGCTGAACGCGGTTCAGTCGCTCTACGGCTACTACCAGATCCTGTTCGTGGATTACCGTCAGGCGCTCGGGGTCGTGGTACTCCTGCAGGCGATGCTGATCTTCGCGTTGTATCGGGTCTATGCGATGCGGCTGCGCGACGACGCCCGGACGATGGAGAGCCTGCTGGTGATCGGTCTGGCGTTGACCGTCCTGGCGGTCCCGATCCAGTTGAAACTGTATGCCGTGGCGCTGGCCTGGGCGGCGCAAGGGGTGTTGTTTGTGTATCTCGGGGGCCGGTTCAACCGCGTCCTGCTGCGGGTGTCGGGTGCGATGGTCCTGATTCTGGCCGTTTTTCGCCTGCTGGGAGAACTCCCGTTACACACGTTGCCCTTCACGCCGATCGTGAATGTCCCGTTCTGTTCGTGGGCGGCGGTCATTGCCGCGCTCGGGGTGAGCGCAGGGTTGCTGGCGCGCGACAGGCAGTGGCCGTCTGCGCGGGAAATGGCGGGGATTCTGGGGGTATCGGCTTATGCGTCCGGCTGTTTGTTGCTGTCGATGGAGACGGAACGGTGCTTCCACCTCAAGGTCTTCGGGGACACGGCTCCGGGTGGGTTCGAGTCGGCCCTGACCACGCTCTGGTCGCTGATTCCCGTCTTGAGTATTCTGGCGTTCCGCAAGTGGCCTGAGAAACTGGTCGGGGTGTGCGGGTTGGTTGCCTATGGACTAGGGATTCTCTTCTTTCTGGGGGGGCTGACCTCGTTTCTCGATGGGACGCGCGGACCTGTTTTGAATGTGGATCTGGGAGCCCGGTTCCTGTGGGTGGCTTCGTTGAGTCTGGGGACGTGGGTGATGGGGCGCAATACGACCCGGTGGCCTTCCTCTCGGGAACTGGTGGGGACGATGGGGGTCCTGGCCTATGTGTTCGGCTGTTTGCTGTTGTCGCTGGAAGTCAAGCGGTGTTTCGATCACAGAATGTTCGATCCGTCGAATGGCGCGTTCATGACCACCCTGATGGCGCTCTGGACCGTAATTCCGGCCTTGAGCGCGTGGGTTCTGTTGAAGTGGCGAGAAAAGATTGTGGCGGGCTGTGTGATCGCCGCGTATGGCGTGGGGGGATTCTTTTTCCTGGTGGGGTTGGGGGAATACTCCAACTGGTCCGTGTTCCCCGTTTTGAACCTCAATTTCGGAGTACGACTCCTGTGGGTGGGCGCGTTGTGGTGGGCCGGTCGGGTGGCGTGGAAACTGGAGGAAAAGACCTTGCGGTATGTGGGCAAAATCGCGGGCCATGTCTCCCTGGCCATCCTTCTGGCGATCGAACTGGTTCGGATGGGAACAAAGGACGCGTATCTGCCCGAGCGAATGGCGGTCAGTCTGATTTCGGCGGTCTGGGCGTTGCAGGCGCTCGGATTGATCGTGGATGGGTTGGTCCGGCGGATGCGTCCGGTGCGTATTCTGGGGTTCCTCCTGTTTGCGATTACGCTGGTGAAGATTTTCCTGATCGACATGATGGAACTGGAAAAGGTCTATCGCATCATTTCGTTCTTTGGCACCGGGGTGGTGCTGGTCGTGGCGGGGTACTGTTACCAGCGTTTCGGGGTGGTGCTGCTGCGCGAAGACCAGGAGACCGGGGAGGAACCGGGTTTGAATGCGGCGGCTTCCGGAGCGCTCGAAGCGCGAAAGGAGCCGGGCGGGGAGGAAAAACCATGAGACGGCTGGCTTGGACGTTTTTCTTCTGGGGTCTGTGGGCGCCGGTCTGGGCGCTGAATCTCGCGGACTGGGAGGGGGAGGCCGCCCTTGAAACCTCCCGGACCGCCGTAGGGTTCCACTGTCTGATCGTGGAACCGTGGGTGTTCGACGCCTGTCACCCGAACCTCGACGACCTGCGGATTGTGGATGAACAGGGAAACGAGACGCCGTATGTTCTGTTCTGGGGACAGGATTCGACGGATCCGCTTCTGGAACCGGTGTTGGACACGCAACGGAAGATGCAACTGGTGGCCTGCCCGGTTGTCTCGGCGGAGGTCCGGGAGAACGCGGAATCGCGTGAAACGGTCCTGGACCTGGATCTGGGGTTCCGACACCTGCCGCTTGAGACCCTCTCGATCCCGGTGGGGGACACGCATTTTTACCGTGATTTTGAACTTGAGGGGCGCGATACCGAGCGCCAGGAGGTCCGGCGCCGTACGGAAACGGGGGCGAAAGTCCGGGAAATCGAATCGCCGTGGCAGCCGGTGACCCGCGGGGTGCTTTTCCGTGTGGTGGAGCCGCAGGGGGGCCGGGAACAGTTGACGGTGAAAGAGATCCCCGTTTCCTATCGTTTTCTGCGTCTGCGGATTCAGAATCAGGACAATCCTCCCTTGAGGATCGAGAATGGGGGAGTCCAGGTTTTCCGGCGGGAGGTCAGGCTGGTCTTCGAGGTGGCCGCGGGAAAAACCTACCGACTCCTCTACGGCAACGACCGGGCCGGGCGTCCTCTCTACGACCTGAAGGTTTCGGTGGTGGAATTGGGGACCGATAAGATGCCACGTGTGAGGCTGGGGGAACGCGTGCAGAAAGCGAAACCGGAGAAGGTTCTCCCGTGGAGCGAACGCTACGCCCGGCCGATGTGGATCGGCACCATTGCCTGTATGGTGGCGGTGTTGTGGCTTCTGGTGACGCAACTGCGGAGCGTGAAATCCACGCCCCCCGAGGGGGAGGGTGGGTGAAAAAGAGGGGCCTGATTGAGAAAAGAGGGGCCATGTATTTCCTGACACGGAATTTCTCGAAATATACGGCCCCTCTTGTTATACTGTCTTCCAGTGGGATTGGGAATATTGGGAAGTAAAACATTGTTTTGAGCGTTTGGGAGAGAGCGGACGGTGTTTTCTCAACTTTTCAGCGACCAGCCTGTCCTGCCGAAGGGATGGGATGTTCGCCACCTCTGGGTGGCTGAGGTTCTGGTTGCTTCCGTAATTCAAGCAGACGATCCCGAGTTCCGGGGTAAAATGGACGACCCCGAAACCTTTCGCCTCTGTATTGAGAGCGGCCTGGCCGAGATGATGAATCATGCTGACTATCGGGAGAGATCGTCCCTCTGCCCCGATGACGCGTTTCTGAATATCGTGAAGAGTGGTCTGACGGATTTTCTGAGGAATGAGTGTTCCCACATTTACGAGGCGTTTACCCGTGATCCCGTTCTGTCGGTCCGGCCGGATGGGGATACTCTGAGCGCTGTACTCAAGAACGATCCGCTGTTTCGCGATTTTGTGGTCGCTTCCGGGGACCGCGTGCGACAATCGAAGTGCGGATGTCGAAAGTGTGCCTCGTGACCGTTTTTTTCGTGTTGAGGGAGATGAAGGGGGTGTATTTGCTCGTGTTAAGCCGTCCTTGACGGAAGGGGCGGATTTTCGTATAATCAGCACATCCTCTGAGTTGGATGGAATTGCGTGAAGTGTAGATTTTCATCGCAAGGGCGGAGGAACGATTTTCAACGAAGAAACGGAAATGAAAATCCGGCCGGAAAGAGATACAGGATTGTTGGCAAATGGGTGAACAGGCGGCAGGACAGGGACAGATCGTGAAGGAACTCGAGACGCTTCGCCTCGAAAACGCCCGGCTGGGCATTCTGGTGGCCGATCTGGAGGCGGACAAACGGGCCTTGCATTTGAAGCAGGAACGCCTCGAACAGGCTCTGACGGGAACGGGTCTGGGGATGTGGGACAGCGATCTGCGGTCCGGCGAGACTTATTATGACCCGGCCTGGCATGAGATGCTGGGGTATGTGCCGGGTTCGCTGGGAAATTCTTTCGAGGCCTGGGAAAGTCTCGTGCATCCGGACGATTTGCCGGGGGCGCGGGTGTCGCGGCAGGCCCATATCGAAGGGGTCACGGAGGCCTGGGACTGCGAGTTCCGGATGCGGGCGCGCGACGGGGGGTGGAAGTGGATTCGCCTGCGCGGGCGCGCGGTGGACCGCGATGCGGATGGGATGGCTTTGCGGATTGTCGGGACGAATAAGGATATCACGCAGTGGAAGGTTGCGGCGGATGCCCTCAACCGCAATCGCGAACGGTTGCGGGGGCTGGTGGAATGCAGCCAGGCCGCCATTTTCTCCATTGACGAGCAGAACCACGTGCATTACAACAATCCGGCCCTGGAGGAACTGACGGGTTACAGTCGGCTGGAGCTGCGCAAGGCGGAGAATGCGTGGTTCTTTGTGCATCCGGATCATCACGAAACGGTCCGGCAGGCTGTGGCCGACTGTTTGCAGGGTGAGGAGGGCTATTGCCGTATTGAATTCCGGATTCTGGACAAGGGGGGAAATCTGTACTGGTTGGATGCTTCCATGCGCCGCATTCAGGAAGGGGCGCATCAACTGGCACTGGTGACGGGATTCGACATCACGACCCGAAAACAGGTGGAAGCGGATCTGGCACGGCTGGCGACGGCTGTGGAACAGGCGGCCGAGGTCATCGTGGTCACTTCGACCAGCCGATTGATCGAGTATGCCAACCCTGCGTTTGAGCGTTTGTCGGGTTTCTCGCGGGAGGAAGTGGCGGGACAGGATATCGAAACTTTCCGCAGTCCCGCCGATACCGAGTCGGAACCGGCCATGGTCTGGCAGACGCTTCTGCGTGGCGGGGTGTGGACGGGCCGGGCGGTTTTCTGCAAGCGGGACGGTTCTGCGTGTCATGTCGAAATGACCGCTTCTCCGGTACGCGATTCGCAGGGCCACATTGTCCAGATCGTGTTTGTTTTCCACGATATCACGATGGAGGAATTCATCGAGTCGCGCCTGCGGCATTCTCAGAAAATGGAGGTGCTGGGGACGTTGGCCGAGGGAATTGCGCACGATTTCAACAACCTGTTGCAGATCATTCTGGGGTATATCTCGATGGCCCGGGATGAGGTGCAGGAGGGGTCGCTGCTTCAGGAATGTGTGGCGGAAATTGAGGGGGCGACGAAGCGGGCCTCGGCGTTGACGTGTCAGATTCTTGCGATTTCCCGGAAAACCACGCAGGAGTACCGGCCCATTTCGTTCGAGACCGTTGTGAAAGAGCTTTTACCGCTGTTTCAGCCGACGCTTCCGAGCGTCGTGGAATTGCGGCTCAGTTTGCATTCCGATTGCCCTCCCGTGCTTTCCGATTTCGAACATCTCCGCCTGATCCTGACCAATCTCTGTACCAACGCCGGTCAAGCCATGGGTGAGACGGGGGGGATTCTGGGTATCCAACTGGAACCGGCGCGTTTGGATTGGAACGAGTGTGAATCGTTGGGGCTGGCGCAACCGGGTTTGTTTGTCTGCCTGACGGTGTCGGACCAGGGGGTGGGGATGGCGCCTGAGATTCGCGAGCGGATCTTTGAACCTTATTTCACGACTCGCGAACAGAATGGGGGCACGGGGCTGGGGCTGGCGATCGTTCAGGGAGTTGTCGAGAACCACGGGGGAGTGGTGAACTGTGAGAGTGTGCCCGGGGGAGGCTCCACCTTCCGGGTTTATCTGCCTGCCTGCAAGAGCGATTCAGCCGCCAATTCAGAAAATGCGGCGGTCGAGTCGCCCCTGGGGGGAAACGAAACGCTTCTTTTTGTGGATGATGAGGAGAAACTGGTCGAGACCGCCCGTCTCGCTTTGTCTTACCTCGGCTATCAGGTACAAGGTTTTACGGACAGCGAGCAGGCGTACGAATGCTTCCTGACGGATCCCTGGAGCGCCGATGTGGCTATTCTGGATCAGCGGATGCCCAAACTGAGCGGTCTGGATCTGGCCGAGCGGCTGTTGGCCGTGCGCCCGAATTTCCCGATCATTCTCTGTACCGGATTTCCGGACGAAGTGGAGCAGGAACGGTTGCGGGCGATGGGGATTTCGGAATTTCTTTCCAAGCCGATAGCGCCGGCGGATCTGGCTATTTGTGTCGAGAAGATCCTGAAACTTTCAAATCCGGTCTAGGCCGGTATTGACGATGGCTAAACGATTGGATGCAAGATGAGGGCAGGTCGAAGCGAGAAACACATTCTGCTGGTGGACGACGAGCGCAGCATTCGTCAGCCTCTGGTTTACGAATTGCGGAAAGCGGGTTTCTTTATCACGCAGGCCGATAACGGCAAGGTGGCGCTCGATGCGATCCACGCGGCCCAGGATGCGGAAAATCCGGTGGATCTGGTGATTACCGATATTCAGATGCCGATCATGTCGGGCATGGATCTGCTGGCCGAAATTCGCAAGCAGCGCATCAATGTTCCCGTCATTCTGATGTCGGGGTACAGCACCAAGGAGACGGTGGTGGAATTGAAGCGCCTCGGGGGCTGTCAGGGGCTGGTGGTCAAGCCGTTTTCGCCGCAGGACATTCTGGCGCGGGTCCACAAGATTCTGACGCCGGAAATTCGAGGCACGATCGGGATGCCGCTCCCGGCCCCGCCGGCGGGGGCGGTGCGTCTTGTGCCGGGAGGCTTGCGGTCTCCGATTCTGCGGCCGCCCGATGCCTTGCGGGGCGGTCGGCCCGAGGTCGAGCGGGGAGCGCAATTGCGCATCCTGAATTTTATTGCCACCTTCTCGAACGAATTGAACAACATGCTCGAAGATCCGGATTTGGTCCTGCCGGTCGAATCTTCCGTCGCGCTTCAATTGCGCCAGGTCCTCAACCAGAAGCATGTTTCATTTGACGATGTCGCCCGGATTGTGAGCCATGACCCGGCCCTGGCGGCCCGCGTGCTTCAGGTGGCTAATTCTTCTATCTACGCGTCGCTCGAACGGGCGCGCAATCTCAAGCAGGCCGTCAGCCGCCTGGGACTCCTCGAGGTCTGTAACATCCTCAATGCGATCGTGACGCGCGATCTGTTCAAGGCTCAGAGCAAACACCTGCAGGATGTGATGCACAATCTCTGGCTGCACAGCATCTGTACGGCCTACATCAATCAACTTGTGGTTCGGCATCTGAATCTGCCGGCGGGGCCGGACTTCTTCATGATGGGCTTGCTCCATGATATCGGAAAACTGTTGATTCTGTACCTCGTGCATCTGGGAGAAAAGAGCGGACGCTGGAAGGAGGGCGAAGTCTCGGAAGACATTCTGATGCCCTTCTTTGCCATGCGCCACCATGATCTGGGAATGCGCCTGCTCCAGAACTGGGATTATCCCGATTCGTTTCTGAAAGTGGTGCGTCTGCACAATGACGACCGGAACATCCACTCCCACGACGAATCGGTGGTGGTGACGTTCTTCTCGAATCTCCTGACCCGGAAACTGGGGTTCAGCCTGGTGCCCTATGTCGGGGACCCCCTGACCAACAATGGGCTGGTGACCGCCTTGAATCTGAGTCGCAGAACCATCAATGATATTGAACTGGCCGTGCTCGAAACCATCGAAAATATCCGCCAAAGCAGCCTGGTGCTTGAATGAACGGCTTGGGCGGGCTGAAGAAGAGGACGTTTCCCCGTTCCAGGAGAGGCATGAACCCGCGTTACTGGCTCAAACGGATGCAGTACCTTGCGATGCGCCATGTGGCGCCCCTGACACCCGCCCAGGTTCAGGCCTGGCGCCGGGGGCCACGCGTGTATGCCAACAGCATTCCCAAGGCCGGCACGAATCTGCTCAAGCGGCTGCTCAATCTCCTGCCGTGTGTGGTGAGCGCCTGGACGTACCACCTCGACGAGTGGATTCCCGGAACGGAGGCGCAACTCGACTCGGTGAAGCGGGGACAGGTTGTGACGGCCCATGCGCCTTGGAGTCGGGAACTTGCCGAGCGGTTGCGAGCCGGGGATTTCCGGACGTTCCTCATGATCCGCGACCTGCGCGACGTCGCGGTGTCGAATGCCTTCTACATCGCCTCTCGGGACAGGACCCACCGTCTCCATTCTTATTTCCAATCGTTGCCTTCCGACGAGGAACGGTTGATGGCCTCGATTGCGGGAATTCCGGGGACACTGCTTCCGGACGGAATCCGTTCGAAATCGTGGGGAGAACATGCGGCGGGATTTCTGCCGTGGCTCGACGAACCGGACTGTCTCGTGGTGCGTTTCGAAGACCTGATTGGCTCCTCGGGAGGCGGTTCCGATGAAAAGCAGATCGAGACGGTCCGTTCGGTCGTGGAACATCTGGGAATCGAACTGACAGAGGCGGAAGTCGTTCGGATAGCCGCCCAGACGTTTTTCCCGGGCGCCCGGACGTTCCGGCAGGGACGCATCGGCGCGTGGCGCGACCATTTCCATGACGAACACAAACGGGTCTTCAAGGAAACGGCCGGTCAGGCCCTGATCCGGATGGGCTATGAGCGCGATTTTGACTGGTGATTCAATACAAAGGGAAAGTGTGGTCGGGGTTTCGTGTCGTCTTCTGTTTCCAAGTCTGAAATTCTCGGGATTCCATTCGATCTGGTGGATTACGCGTCCGTCTTTGCGACAGTGGAAGAGTGGCGCCATCAGGGGCGGCGTTCCTGGCTGGCGATCACCAATCCCCACAGTGTCATGACCTGCCATCGCGACCCGGCGATGTGGGACGCCACCGTGGAGGCGGGGATGGTGCTGCCCGATGGAGTGGGCATCACGCTGGCGGCGCGGATTCTCGGTTACCCCCATCGCGGGCGGGTGACCGGGCCGACGCTGATGCTGCGGTTGTGCGACTGGGGCCGGGAGAAGGGGTATCGGCACTTTTTCTATGGAGGCGCTCCGGGGGTGGCCGAGGAACTGGCCGCCCGCCTGACCGAGCGATTTCCGGGACTTCAGGTGGCCGGCACGTACTGTCCCCCTTTTCGTCCGCTCGCGCCGGAGGAAGATGAGGAAGTGGTCCGGCTCATCAATGCGGCCTGTCCCGATATTGTCTGGGTGGGGTTGGGAGCGCCCAAGCAGGAAAAGTGGATCGCAAAGCACCGGGACCGGCTCATGGCGCCAGTCTGCGTGGGGGTCGGGGCGGCGTTCGATTTCCATTCGGGCCGTGTGCCCTGGGCGCCCGCCTGGATTCGTCGGGCCGGTCTGGAGTGGGGGATCCGGCTGGTTCTGGAACCGCGCCGCATGTGGCGGCGCAATGTGGACAGTGTCTTGTTTCTGGCCCGGGTGCTTGGGGCAAAACTCGGGCGGGGAAAAAGTTCCCGTCCCCCTTCTTCCCCAGACTCCGAATAGGGCGTTCAGGACTGTCCCTGTTTCCCGGCCCGCCCGATCTTCTCGAAGGGAATCGGTTGGAATCCGGGAACCGTCAGGGCGGGCGATTCGGGCCGCAGGCGGTAGTCGCCCGCGGCGGGATTGACGAACAGGGGGTCCGCGTCCGGCAGGTTGTCCTGCTGGATCAGATAGGTGGACGTTTCGTACCCGTTCCCCAGATCGTGCGCCCACCGGGGGACTTTGTACCCGACGTTGCGCAGAAACTCGTTCCCCCACGGGTGTTTGGCTTCCTCGATGCCGTCTTTCAGAAGGGCGGCGAGTTTGGGGTACTGGACGCTCCAGGGGGGCTGCGTGTAATGGAATTGCTCGATTTTCGCGAGCAGGTCCGTGCTGGTCCATCCTGCGTCGCCGGTTCGGGTGATGAGCTTCGAACCGCGCTGGTCAATGTGGACGGCGCTTCGGCATTCGACGAAAATATTGTTCTCGATCCGATTGTCGCGTCCTCCTCCGATGAGGACGCCCATCCCCTGGATGCGGAGGAAGAGGTTGCCGAAGATCAGGTGCCCGCTGTCGCAATCGTCCAGATAGACGCCATGCACTTCCGCGTTGTCATAAACGGTACACAGGATGTCGTGGATGAAATTGAAGCGCACGACGTTTCCGTAACTGCCCCAGTCGCGTCCCGCGTAAAGAGCGCCCGCGTCGCTCACTTCCCGGCAGACATCGTGGATGTCGTTGTATTCGATCCGGTGGTCGTTCCCCCGGTACCGCAGGGCGAAGTGCGGCGCGTGGTGGATCTGGTTATTTCGGACGATCTGGCCGACTCCGATCAGGTCCACCCCCGGCGTGTAGGTCCGTATCCGACGCGAGAAATCGTGGAGGTCGCAATTCTCGACCGTGTGGCCGGAGGGTTTCAAGGTCGCGCGATCGCCTCCTGAGAGCAGGACTCCCCCCGCTCCACAGCCGCTCACCTCGCAGTGGCTTACCCGGTTGGATTGTCCCCCTTCGATTCGAATACCGGACAACCCCACGTTCCGGACCCGGCAGGCGCGGAATTCGATATGGGAACTGTCCCGGACAACCACGCCGTCGGTCCGGTTGCCTTCGAGGATCAGGTTCTCGAAGACCAGGTGCGAGGCGCCCTTTATTGCGATCAGAGGCTGTTGCAGGACCGAGACGCCGATTCGGGCGTTTTCCAAAGGCGCGGGAGGCCAGAAGTACAGGGTTCCGGACGGACGGTCGAGGAACCATTCCCCCGGCGCATCGAGTTCTTCGATGAGATTGAACGCGTAGTAGGGCAGGTTTTTGCCAAAACCGTACCTGGGCCGGGGTTCCAGGGAAATCGTGTGGGCCTCGGGATTGACCGAAAACCCGATCAGGGTCTCATCGGCCCACGGTTTCCCGAAGTACCCGTGGAACATCAGCGTCTTGCTTTCCGTCCAGCGTCTGGGGCGTTCGCCTTCGTACAGAAAGTTCTGGCCGCTCGACCGGGGCGGCACGCCCTGAGAAAAAACAAAACCCTCGTTGGGCCAGCGCGCCAGGGGCATGGAGGCGTCGTTGAAGAACAGTTCGAGGGGGGCGGGTTCCTGTACGCCGAACGGAACCGGCTTCATCTCCCCGTAGTCCGAGATCCCGACTTCGCGCAGGTTGCAGACGACGATCTTTTCTCGAACCGACGCATCCAGATTGTTCCAGAAGGGAGAATCCGATGTGAGATTCTTGAATTGTGAAACTGGAAGGGGGACGGCACCCGTGAGGCGGACCTCGCCGGAAGAAGGACCTTGATACACCACGGGGGAACCCGTGGTTCCGGAGTCTTCAGGTGAGAAAATCAACGATTTTTCGAGAGAGTACTCGCCCGCGCGGATTTTGACCGTGACGGTTTCTCCCTCTTTGTTTTTATTTCGGCGAATCGTATCGCGGGCTTTTTCCAGAGTGGCGAACGGTTGGGCTTCCGTTCCCGGGTTCGTATCCTGGCCGTCCGGGGCGACATGGAATTCCAGAGCCGGGACGTTCATCGCCCGGAAAAGAAACCACCCGACAAGCAGAAAACGGGGGAGGGGACAGACCATGAGAGTTGCTCCCGCAGAGGCAATCCGTGACCCAATCTTACGACTGGTAACCGGTTTATCCTGCGCTTTTGGGCGAAAAACATCCAGATTCTTTTTCGCCACGCTTGACCTTGGGCGGCAAATGCGCTAAGAAATCGTCGGAGTCAACTCAGGGAGAAAGGCCGTTTGCCCTTCGGGCCGGCATCTTAAATTCAGGAGGTTTTCCATGAGAATCAAGGTGGCAATGGGAGCATTGTGCGCGTTCGGCCTGATGTTTGGCGTCGCGAACGGTGCGGATGAACCGCAGAAACCCTACGGGGAACTGGGACACAATGGGTGGTATGTTCATGACGACAAGCGGCCCGAGGCGAAAGTGGTGACACCGGGTTTGCCCAGCACGCTCGAGAAGGCGGGCACGGCGCCCTCCGATGCGGTCGTTCTGTTCGACGGCAAGGATCTGTCGAACTGGGTCTCCGACAAGGACGGCACGACGCCTCCCACGTGGACTCTGAAGGACGGGGCGATCAGCGCCGCGCCCAAGTCCGGGGACATCCGCACCAAGCAGTCCTTCGGCAGCTGTCAGCTGCACATCGAATTCGCGACCCCCGCGGAAGTCAAGGGTGACAGCCAGGGCCGTGGCAACAGCGGTATTTTCCTGATGGGCAAGTATGAAGTGCAGGTGTTGGATGGTTACAACAACAAGACGTATGCCGACGGACAAGTGGGTTCCATCTATGGCCAGAAACCGCCGGAAGCCAACGTTGCCCGCAAGCCGGGCGAGTGGCAGATGTACGACATCGTGTTCCATCGTCCCGTGTTTGAAGGCGACAAGGTTGTCAAGCCCGCTACGGTGACCGTTTTCCTGAATGGCGTTCTGATTCAGGACAACTGGCAGATCCAGGGTTCGACGTTCCACAGACGCAAAGCCGCCTACGAGCCCCATCCCGACAAGCAGCCCCTGAAACTTCAGGATCACTCGAACCCGACCCAGTTCCGCAACATCTGGATTCGTGAACTGTCCGACGAACCGATGCCGAACGGACCGAACAAATAAGGGTTGTGACTGAAAAGCGGTTCTTCAAGGAAAAAAATGGAAAATCCCCGGAGGAGAAATCCTCTGGGGATTTTCTTATGCCCGAACGACACGATTATCCCAAGACAGCAGTTAAGCGCCAACGGCGCGAATTTATACCAGCCTGGGGCAAGCGAAGCGTCGCCCCAGGAAAATCGTTCCTTCCCGGTTAAGGGCTGAAAGCCCGGACTATGAACCCTGACGATGAAAAGGAGGGAAACGGCTCGATAGTACGGGCTTTCAGTCCTCTTACTATAAAAACAAACCGGTTTTTCTGGGGCGATGCCCCAGGCTGCAATCGTTACGCGCCTTTGGCGCTGGATTCCTGATTCTTCGACCTCAACTTTTTCACCGGATTCACCTTTTCGGTCGAGCCAATCCGCTTGATGACCGGAAACCTGGATCTTGAACGGCGGTTTTCTGGATTATCGGGGCAAGAAGATCAGGGGACAGGTTCCCACCAGACATCGAGTATCCCGTCGTCCCAGTAATCGGGGGGCAGAATCAGGGGAATGTCGGTTCCCGGCACCATCAATTCGCCCGGTTCATAGGAGAGTAACAGAGGCCCTTCGAGGACCATCTCGAGCAGGGAGGGAATGTGGGGCGTTTCGGGTTCCTGCGTGGATTTTCCCCCCGTTCGCGCCCGGACTTCGCTCTCCGGTTTGATCCAGGGGAAAAAGGCCGACAGGAACGGGGGAAGAATGGAGGGCATTTGTGTCTCGGGACGCAGCATCGGGTTGGCCGGATTTCCCGTGCGGGCAGCCAGGGTCTCGATCGCGCGTTCCCCGTCCCGCAGGGTTGTTGCGGCCAGCGCGATTTCCGGGCGGGCGGTGGGAGTTGCCGTTTCAGCCGGGGCGCCCGTTCGCGTCCAGATGGAAGGCTGAGTGGGTTCAATTGTGTGGCTTGTTCCCAGCGCCTGACGAAGTACGGTCAGGTCGTCGGGGGACAGATTGGCCTGGTGGACGGTCGGGGCCCCCGGCGCGAGGGCGGTTCTTCCCGTATTTCCAGCGGGCTGATCCCCCACGAGCAGCAGATGCAACTGGACGTTCCCGTTGGCGTCGCGTCCAGCAAACTGGATATCGAGACCGTTCTGGGAGAGAGTCCGAACCAGAGTCCCCAACTGTTCACTCGACAGAGGCCCGAACCGGAGGGACAGGAGCGGGGTTCCCGAAAGAGTCGGTTCGGTTTGACCGACGGGGAGCCCGCCTTTCAGAGCCAGTTGAGTGGCGATCTGTTCGAGGTGTTGGGCGATCTGCTCGATCGCCCCATTCAATTCCGGTGTTTCCGTCAGACCCAGCAGGAGGAGGGCCCGCAACGCGTTCTGGGCGCGCGCGGGAGACACCGCGCCCAGATGTGCCAGACTGGCTTCAACCTGTTGCAGAGCCGCTTCGGAGAGGAACGGGTTCCCTTGGGGAGTGGACAGGCCGAATGTCTGACGCAGAAGGGGATCGAGTCGGGCGGTGGTTGGCTGAGGGAAAGCCGAAACAACCTGGGGAAGTGCCCCGGTTATATCGGGTGGAGGCTGTGTGCCGGTTTTCAGAAAGTCGAACGGTTGGGTCGGGGAATTGCTTGTCAGACCGGGGACTCCATACCGGGCCAGAACCTGGTTGAGCGAGAGGTTGAAAAGACCGTTCTGATTCGAGACGGGATTCGTTCCTGTGGGATTTGCGGCATGCAGGGTTTGCAGGATATCCTGAATGAATTGCCGGACTTCGCCCGAGGATTCGTTCTGAGTGGCGCTTTGTAACAACCGCGACAGGGTATCGGTCAGGGCCGGTTGTTCGAGAAGGGGACGCAGAAGCGCTCGCGTCGAGGCGTCCTGAAGAATCGTCGTCAACTCTTCCTGGAGGGTCGGTTGACTCAGAATCCGGACGGCGGTGCTGGCCAGGGCGGGCTGGTTGAGCAGGTTCAGAAAGGACTCGCGGGTTTCGGGTTGGGCAAGCAATTGGGAGGCCGTGGACTGAACCGGGGCTTGCTCAAACAGGCGCGCCGCAAGTGGAATGTTTTCGGGCTGGGCCAGGCGTTCGAGAATTGGAATGGCCCGGTCGGGCTGGCGCAGCAGCGCGCGCAGGGAGGTTTGCGCGTCCGGGGAGAGGAGTATTTTCTCGAGGGTTTGCCGGGTTTCCGGGTTCTTTTCGGCGGCGTTCCAGAGGTCTTGCAGGTCCGGTCGGGTGAGGAAATCGAGCGCGGCACGCGGCGAAACGCGGTTGGCCAGGTCCTGGACCAACTGAACGAATCGGGAGGGATCGTTTCCCATGAGTTCCAGAACTTGTGGGGTGGTTTCAGAACGGTTCAGGGCGCGTGCCAGAGCCTGCAATTCGTTTCCGGAAAGGGTGGAAGTCTGATCCTCGATCTGGGGTGTTTTCCCGGCGGTGTCGAGTCCCAGCAGATTCCGGAGCGCCTGCTGGGTTTTCGCATCGGCCAGAACCTCGCGGGTGAGTGTCCCGTTGGCGGGTTGGGCCAGAATATCGAATACGGCGGAACGAAGAGCCGGATTCTGAAATGATTGCCGGAGAACGGTTATCAGGTTTCGGTCCGGCAATACCGGCGTGGAAGAAGAGGTCGGTACGGCACTCTGGAGCCGTGCCAGCAGGCGTAAAGCGATTTCCGCTTCCTCGGTTCCCGGAGAGGCCGCGGACGGAGAAACGGCAACCGTCGAAGGTGGGGAGGGGGTGTCGGGTGCCGGAGAGGGGGGACTGGAGGCTGGCACAGTCGGTGAAGCCGAGGTCCTGGTGGTTGCCAGGCTGTTGCGCAAGACTTCCGTTATTCTCGGGTCCTGGAGCGCATTCAGGAGGGTTTGTGTCGCCGGGCCGGGTTGCGGTTGCTGATTCAGGCGCGAAAGAATGTTGAGCAGGGCCGGACGCGTATCGGCCGATTCGAGCAGTTCGGGCAGCAGGGCCCGCACTTCGGGGCGTGCCAGGAGTTGTTCGGCGGGCGCCGGAGTTCGGGCCTGACTCAGAATCTGGAGGACCTGGGCCCGCAACGTCGGTTCCTGCGTCAGGGTTTGGGCCAGCAGGTTCTGGACGTGCGTGTTTTCAAGAACCGTGGTTTGCTGGGGCGAATTCTTGACCGAAGCCAGTGCCGACAGGAGCGGTTGTGCCAGCTGGGCATTGTCGAAGAGCCGGACGGTCTGGCGTTGCGTTTTGTCCGACCCCAAAAGGGCCGCGAGTGCGGTTTGTGCGCCGGGGGTGTCGAGAAGAGACCGGACGGTTTCGGTCAGTTCGGGCCGGGAGAGAAGTTCCAGGGTGGCTGCGCGGGTGGTCGAAGAGGTCAGCAGGTCGGGAATGCGGGCCGCCACTTCGGGCCGGGTGAGCACGTCCTGGGCCACCGGGGTCATTTCGGGTCGGGCCAGGATCCGCAGGACGGAGACGGAGTCGGTTGTGGGGAGGGGCTGGGTCGGGGTTGCCGGCGCGGAGAGTACGCGGGCCAAAATCGTGCGGGCATCGGTGACGGAGAACGCCTGTCGGGCGATGGCGGCCATCTCGGGTTGCGAAAGAATATCGAGCAACATGGCCGTGTCGGCCCTGGAGAGAGTCGGCGTACCCGGGAGAGCGGTCAGTTGCGACAGCGCCTGGTTCAGCGCTGCGCGCGCTTCGGGTTGTGAAAAGATTTCGCGCGTTGTCTGGATCATGTCCGGCTGCTTCAGGATGCGCAGGATCGTGGTGACCTCTTCC
>DAOPYU010000023.1:19158-19874 GCA_035353095.1 Candidatus Sumerlaeota bacterium
CATCGAGACCAGGCCATGACGCAGGTACATGCGGATCGTGGTGACCTCTTCCGGGGTTCTGGAAACGGACGGTGGGGGAGGGGCATCCGGGGACTCCCGGGGTGGGACCGGAGGGGTCTGTCTGAGGAGCTGAACCAACACCTGCCGGGTTTCCGGCGCTTCAAAGACTGCGTGTGCCACGTGGGCCATTTCGGGCTGCGCCAGCAGTTTGAGCGCGGCGGAAACGGCGGGTGAGGGGGGTGTTTCCGGGGCTGAAGGAGTCGTTGCTTCCGCACTCAGAAGTTCCTGCAGTGAGGCGATGGCTTTCGGAGTGGAAAATACTTGGGCGAGGGTCTGCGAAACGGCCGGTGTGGGGGTGGCCTGAGTGAGAATCTGCAGCGCCGCCGCCCGGTTGTCCGGATTTTCGATCTGCCGTCCGATTTCCACCGCCAGCGGGGGAGACTGGAGAATCTGGCGCGCGGTGGCCTGCATTTGCGGTTGGGTCAGGAGGGGCAGAAGAACGTCACGGGTGGCGGGTTCGGCCAGAAGCGCCGTCAGGCGATCTTGTTGGGCGGGTTGCGAGAGAACACGGTCCAGCAGGGGAAGTTGCTGGGACGAAGCAAGTGTTTCGATGACCGCTCGAGCCGTGGCGGGGGCATCCAGAAGACGTGTGATCAGTTCCTGTCCGCCTTCGGAGGCCAGGGCCGTTGCCAGCGCGTCGCGAACGGCGGGCTGGG
>DAOPYU010000024.1:0-19800 GCA_035353095.1 Candidatus Sumerlaeota bacterium
CACCCTTTACGCGTGGAACTGAAAACCGTAGCGGAAAACAGGAAACGAGTCTTTTCTCCTTCCTTTTATGGCGGGGCGGAAATGATTCTGTCTTGGTCACCTCTGGGGTAAGGTTTTGTCCGACTGCGCCAATCAGGAGATTGGCGGTCCCGGGAACCCCATTTTTCTCGAAAATGGCCGTTTTATAGAAGTCGAGCGTCTTGACAAACCGAAGAAAACCTCAACCCAAAGACTTTTCACACTGGCTCTGAGGAAATGGACCCGTAGGGGCGGGTTCCAAACCCGCCCCTACAGAAGTTTTGATTTGAACGCCCCGATTTCTTTTCTTTTGTGGACCGACACAAATTGGTCGCGCGACAAAAGGAAAAGGCTGAATGAAAGATCAGATTCTCCCGCTCGGCTCGGGAGATATGCTTTCCATCGGGCATTCCTGGTCCGCTCGGGTGAGCGTTTCCTGATAGGCCTGTTTGAACGAGTCTCCAAGCGGGCAGGCTTCGAGAAGGGGCAGATAGTATTCCCGGGCTTTCCGCAGCGTTTTCTGGTAGAGGGTGGAAGGGGTTTTGTCGGGACAACTGAGGTTCTGGATGCTGTCGCAGAGTTTCAGATAGACGGCGGTTGGACCGGCGGCGAGGACCTGGGCCGCATATTCCCGGTGGTGATTCTCGGGGGTCTTGAGGTGGGGATTTTCTTCGGGAGGCCGGGTCAGCGCTTCGACCAGACGGGCGACCCGATCGCCCGCCGTGGACGTCAGAGCCGGAGCATTCACCTGCGTGTCTTCCAGTAAATCGTGTGCCAGAGCGGCGCACACCACGATTTCGCAAGAGTCGGGGAGGAACGGCGCCGTCTGTGAAAAGTACCGGATGGCCAGCCGAGCCACCTGAACGGGATGGACGATATAAGGGATGGACTCGGTCCCCTCGCGGCCTTGCCGGAATTGTCCGTCGTGGCCTTCACTGGCCAGACGCAGGGTGGCGAGAATCCGGGACGAGAGGGGGTGGCCGCTTTCCGTTTCGAGGGTTTGAATCCATCTCTGGAGCGAGAATCGTTCCTGCTGCGTCATTCCCACCTGCCTTTTTCGTGTGTTCTGGAAGACTTCCGTGAATTGCACTTTCCCGCAAGAGGGACGTTTTCCCCTCATCGCTCCGGATACGTTATCATCCGGAGCGATTGTTTCCAAGGCAACAATGAGAAAAAACCGTTTCGCCGGTCACTGGGCCGCGGAGGGCACCGGAACGATTCCCAGTTCCGCCACCGCGACGTGGTTCTTTTCGACCGCGTGGGTCGCGACGAATTTGAAGTACCGCGCCTGAACGGGTTGAGACAGGGTGACCGTCTGTAGGACGGGATTGGCCCGGATGTTCGAGAATTCGCCACTGGCGGCGGGTTTGTCCCAGGTCTTGCCATCCGCGCTCAGGTAGAACTCGTACTTGTCCACCAGGCCGTGTGCGATCCCGTCCTGACGCGGCAGATAGGTGAACGCCTTGACATTGACGGTTTCGCCCAGATCCACCACCACGTCCTGGGGAGGTTGGCGTTCGCCATCCAGCCCGTGAGTCTGCCAGAGGGTTGTGGGGTTGTCGTCAATGACGTTCGCGCCCTGACTGCCGGAGGCGTCGAAGCTGGTCGAGACGACTTTCCACTTTCCCTTGGCCAGTCCGAAGGGGGCGGTGGCCACTTCGCCCTGTTGTCCGTCTTTCGGGTTGACGACCCGTGTTTTGACGACCCCGCCCTGTGGAAAGGGGATCGGGTCTTTGTAGAGCGGAGATTTCGAATCGGGTTCCGAGCCATCCAGCGTGTAGTGGATTTCGGCGGATGCGGCCGACGGGGAGGTGAGTGTCAGAAGGCCTTGGCGGTCGCGCTGAATCGTCGGCATGTCGAGGCGGATGGGTTCGGCAAAGAGGCCGAATTCCGAAAGAGCCGGGCAGACGGGTGCCTTCGTGATACGCAGCCGGACTTTTTTGGTGGTGAGCGATTTTCCCCTGACCAACCGGCACGCGCCGATGGCCGATCCTTTGGCGAACTCCTGCCATTGGCCTTCCTGCCACGTGTCGAGCGCCCAGTCGTCCACCCGCTGCCCCAGGGGGAGGTATTCGCGCATCCGGACAATGTTGAAGGTGACGGGTTGTTTGAATTCGAGGGTGACTTCCGGGGTGGTCACGGAGTCGTCGGTGGTCCAATAGGTGTCGCGTTTCCCGTCCAGGAGGTTTTGGGGACTGAACTCCGGGTCGTTCCCCCGGGTACTTCCCTCGATCGCGGTGGCGCTCGGCGCCAGATCGTGACTGAAGGTGGCGTCCATTAGTTTTCGGAATCCGCGCAGGCTTGCTACGTCATTTTCGTGAAGGATACCGCGCCGGTCGGGCGGGAGGTTGAGGATGAGGTTGGTCCCGCGTCCGATGGACTCGAACCAGTGCTGGAAGAGGCGTTCGGAAGATCGAACGCGCTTGTCTTCACTGGCGTGGTAGAACCAGCCGGGACGGATGGAGACATCCACTTCGGCGGGCAGCCACTTTTTCCCGTTTCGGTGGCCGGTCAGCAATTGGTCGGAAGGGGCGTGGCCGGGATACCAGCCGTTGTCCGTGATCGTGGCCCAGCACGGGTCGCCGGCGTACCCGGCTTCGGTTCCCACCCACCGGGTGTCCGGCCCCACGTCGCTGAACATGGCGGCGCCGGGCTGGAGTTCCCGGACGATGGCCCACGTGTTGGGCCAGTCGTAGTAGGTACTGTTGTCAATGGAGCGTTTTTCGCGCGCCCCGCCGTAATAGCCGTCGCCGCCGTTGGCGCCGTCGAACCAGACCTCGAAGATCGGGCCGTAATTCGTCAGCAGTTCGCGCAACTGGTTGCGGAAGTATTCGAGATATTCGGGTTTGCCATAGTCCTTGTGGTTGCGGTCCCAGGGCGAGAGGTACACGCCGAACTTCAGACCGTATTTGCGGCAGGCGTCCGAGATTTCCCGTACGACGTCTCCCTTCCCGTCTTTCCAGGGGCTTTTCTTCACCGAATGTTCGGTGTACTTCGAGGGCCAGAGGCAGAAGCCGTCGTGGTGCTTACAGGTCAGGACGACCCCTTTCATTCCCGCGTCGCGGCAGGTCTGAACAATCTGATCGGCGTCGAAGGCGGTGGGGTTGAAAACCGATTCGGATTCGTCGCCGTACCCCCACTCCTTGTCGGTGAAGGTGTTGGTGGTGAAATGGATGAAGGCGTAGAATTCGGTTTCATGCCACTGAAGTTGGCGTTCGGAAGGGAGGGGCCCATAGGGGGCGGGAGGCTCCGCGGCGAAACAGATGGCCGCCAGAAGAAAAAACGCCGCAACAGTTTTCCACACACGCTGAATCATGATTGTACCTGCCCTTTCAACCGGTTGGCTTGAGTTCGCTTATTTCGATGTCCCCAGAATTTTTTCGATCTCCGGTTTCAGACTATCCGCCCAGATCTGGTATCCCTTTTCCGAGGGGTGGCAGAAATCGGGCGCGATTTCTTTCGAAAGAGTTCCGTCGGCCTGGAGCATTTTCGGACCGATGTCGAGAAACCGAATCCCTTCGACCTTGCCGAGTTCGGCGAGACGCTGATTGATTTCCTTGATGGTGGCGCGGCGCGGGTTGTCGGCTTTTTCTTCGCGAGGCATGACCGCCATCAGCAGGATCGTCGTGTCCGGCGATTTGGAATGGATCCGTGTGCAGATGGCACGGACGCCTTCGGCGATTTCATCCGGTGTGTTTTCCCGGGCATTGGGGGTTCCGGCCGTATTGTTGGTCCCGATGTGGAGGACCACCGCGCGGGGGTGAAGGCCGTCGAACTCGCCGTGGTCCAGCCGCCAGAGGACGTTCTGTGTTCTGTCCCACCCAAACCCCAGGTTCAGGACCTTGTGTTTTCCGAAAACCGAGTCCCACGCCTTGGGGCCGTTGGAAATATGCGCCTTGGGTTCTCCGCCCCAGAAATGCGTGATGGAGTCCCCGATCAGGACGATTTCGGGATTGGCGTTCTGTTTCACCTTCAACACGTCGGCGTGGCGAGTCCACCAGTCGTAGGAATCGTCTTCGAGCTTCGGGGTGGGGACCACGGCGGTGTTGACCGGTTTGTTCGTGTCTCGCGAAGTGTCCCCCATCAGTTTACAGAGCAGGGGCTCCATGGCTTGCGCCCAGAGCCGGGCGCCTTCCGGCGAAGGGTGGAGAAAGTCGGGCATCATTTCTTTCTTTGTCGTCCCGTCGGGATTCAGGAAGACGTGGTTGATGTCGCAGAAGAAGACGTGCTGGTTGTCGGCGAGTTTCTGAGCGATTTCGGACGCCTCGTTCAGGGCATCGCGGCGCGGGTTGGACTTGGGCGATTCCCCGAAGGGGAAACAGCGCAGGAGGATGATCTTTGTGTCGGGCAGTTTCTCGCGCAGGATTTTGACGATGGCCGTGATTCCTTCGCCGATCTGCTGGCCGTTGTGCGCGGTGGGGAAGTGCTCGCCATCGGCGTTGTTGGTCCCGATCATGAGGGTGACCACTTTGGGGGACTGTCCCTCAAGTTCGCCGTTTTGGAGATTCCAGAGGATGTTCTCCGTGCGACCCCCACTGTAGCCGAGATTCAGGGCATGGCGCGGTTCGTAGAATTGCTTCCAGACGGGTTGAAACGGAGGGGCCTCGAAATTGTGCGTGATCGAGTCGCCGATCAGGAGGAGGTCGAATTTTTCTTTCTTGACGGCTGCGACCTTTTCGATATGGCGTTCGGCAGTGCCGGGTTGTTGAACCGGGGTGGTGGAGGGGCCTTCGCCCAGCGCCAGAGAGGCGACTCCAGCCCACAGAATGAGACTCGCTTTGCTGAAAATCCGGATCTTGCCCATGACTCTTTTTTCCCTTCTAATGCATTGGATTTATTCAGTCTTTCAAATCGGCCCGCAGGGTGACCAGACCCCAGGCGGGGAGAGTGAAGGAGCGTCCGGCTTCCTTCAGAGGACGTTCACTGGTGTCGCTCATCCAGGTTCTCCCGGAAGCCTGAGACCATTTTACTGGTACCAGAACATCCTGGGACGAAGCGTTGAACAGGCGAACGATCACCCCTTTTCCGTCGTCCGACGGTTTGAATCCGGAGACCAGCACGTGGGGGTCTTCGGTCTGGAACTGCGGGAAGGACGGGGCTGTCTTGCCCGAGGCGGGGACGGCCAGCAGGGGCTGGCTGAACCCCGTGGCGAAGCGCGACGCCTCCGCCGGATCGGCTTGGCGGTGGGGCCGCAGGACAAAGCGGAAGGTCACCCGGCCTTCCTGGTAGGCGCGGTAGTTGGTACCCCAGTGGTTGTTCATCGCCCAGGAATAGAGTTTCTGAGTGGGCTCAACCTTCTTGCGCCAGATCTCGGGATCGGCCTGGGAGTTCAACAGATTGGCGGTGATCCCGCCGATCTGGAGCAGGGGAGCGTCCAGGGTCACCCACGTGATGCCCTGTTCCTTGTTGGAGACATCGGCCCACCGTCCTACGGTGAACCAGTTTTTGCAGGCGCTGGGCATCTGGTCCGCTTCCGGCCGCATCGCGCCCAGGGGCAGGTCGAGGAGGATTTCGCCCTCCGGCACATGGAACGGGAAGGCGAAGTTGACGCTTTCCTTTCCTTCTTTGTCCATGTAACTCTTAACGTTCAGGCGGGTCTTGTCCACCCGGTTGATGATTTCCACAAAGTCCCTTCCGGCCACCACGCGCAGTTCACGCTGGAGCGTCTTGCAGCCCGGCGCGTCGGATTCCACAAGGAGCGAAGCGACCAGGGGGCCGTTCTCACCCACGGAAATTTTGACCGGCCCGTTGCGTTTAAGCCCCTTCAGGTCGTCGCCGGGGAGGTAGAGATAATCGTTGAGCGCTTCGCCGCCGCTCGTGTCGGCAAAGTTACCCTCCAGCCCCTGGGCGGTCAGTTCCACGATCCCGCCGGTTTTTTCATCCACCCGAACTTTGATCAGACCATTGTCCAGAATGTTGTTCGAGACGAGCGGTTTTTCCACCTTCTCCGCGGAACCGGCGGCGAGGGTGTACGGACGGGTGGTGAAGGGGGGGATTTCCTGGACCAGAAACGCCAGTTCACCCGATTTCAGGCGTTGCGAGGGAACGGTTTTCCCCTTTTCATCCGTGACACGGTCTCCTGCCGACGAAAGCGCCTGGGGGACCACCACAAGTTCCGTCCGGGTCCAGGAGAGGGTATTGCTGACGCCCACTTTTCCCGCTTGCGCGGAGGTTGAAGCCTCCAGTTTCTGTGCCTGTTCCAGGAGCGCGCGGGATTGTTTGTCCGCGTCGTCTGCATAGGACTTTTTGATTTCCCACTGTTCTTTTGTCTTCTGGCGTTCCGGGTCGGTGACGCTGCAGTCCGCGCCCCAGGTGTGTTCCGAGTAGAGGATGACCTTCTTCCAGGCGTCCTCAAACGCTTCGGCGGGGTATGCGGCGGGGTTCTTCAAAGCATAGAGCGCTTCGGCCTGCGCCAGACGGTCGGAACTCTGCCGGTTGATGGCCGTCTCATAGGCGGAAGATCCGGCTCCGTCTTCCCAGTAGGGGGTCCAGTCGCCGCGGACTTGGGGCAGCTGATCCCCGTACCGTTTTTCCAGGGCCTGGAAGGCTTCGCCGGTTCCTGAAATGATGAAATGAGGCCAGGCGTATTTCGCGTTCCAGTCTTTTACGAAGTCGCAGATCTGGGGCTCCGGCACGGCGTTGTCGCCATGACCGCTCCAGCGCACATGCGCGATTTCGTAGGGGTACTGGCGTTTTTCGAGGCCGTCCAGAAAGTCCTCAACCAGTCTGGGGGACAGAGCCGGATACCGATGCGACATGGCGTAACCCCAGAAGGGGATCCAGACGAGGACTTTCGATTTCCCGTCCGGTCCGACCCAGTAGAAGGGCTTGTTTTCCCACTCGCGCAGGATGGTGCCGATCCGGTCGAAGTAATTGGGTGCGGTCGAGAAGTATTTGATCCCGGCCTGCGCCATGGCGGGAACGGTCCCCCACGTGTAACCGGGGACGTCGGAAATCATGGCTGAATCAATCGGAACGCCGGTTTTCTCGGCCAATTGGGTGGAGAATCGGAAAAGCCGGATAAGTTCTTCCGGACGGCAGAGACCCGTCAGTTCGTTGAGATACATGCCGTTGAGGACAATCTGTCCCTTTTTCACCGCCTCGAAGAAATCCGCCTTCTGTTGTTCGTTCAGCCGATGGAGGTAGAGGTCGGCGGCCCAGGAGACTTCGACGTTCCAGACAAAGCGTGCGCCTTCGGGGTAATCGGCCGTCTTGCGGGCGTAGGCGATGCCGTCCACCAGATTCTGGACCTGCTTCTTTTCAATGGCGGTCTGGATCTCGGTGTACCCGATATCGGTGTGGGAGTGGGGCAGAATGTAAACGGTGAGTTTGGGAATCGGTTTGAGTTGGACGACCTGTTGAGCGACGGATTTCCCATTTTCCTTCAATTCGATAATGGCGGTTGTTTCGACGGAAACGGCCGGAATCCGGAAATCTAGGGTCTGAGTGCCGCTTTTGAGTTGAACCGGCAACCGTTCCCCGCCGATCATTCCGACCTGACCGGCAACCTCTTCCCCGTAGTGTCGCAGGGAGATCGTGGCCGGTTGGAAGAGTTTCCCGTCTTTTTCGACGAGGGCCCGGATGGTCTGGACATTCAACAAGGTCCGCGACTGGGTTTTACCCAGTTCCGCCCCGGAAGGGGTCGAGAGGCTCAGAGCGTCGTACAGCATCCAACTGCCCCGGGTGCTGGTGATGGAGATTTCATTGTCCCCGACCTTGAGAAGCGAGGCGGGAAAGGTGAGGGTGAATTTGTGCTCTTTCCCTTTGGCCGGTTGACCCTGGATGGATTCGTCCCCCGCCCCGCTGGGCAGTTTCTGCTCGAAGACCTGACCGTTGACTTTGATCTGCAGGACAGGAACGTTCTGCTTGTGGGTGTCGAGAAGGTCCACCAGAAGTTGACAGTCTCCTTCGGAGGGGGTCTTTTTCAGACCGAACAGGATCGAGAACGTGTGCTCCTTCCCTCCCGCCCAGATGTCCTCCGGGCCGGGGTGAACGTACGGCCAGTCGAGTTTCGGGTCCGATTCCCCGACGACGAAGAGCCCGTCGGACTTAAACTGGTCGTATCCTTTGGGCGCCAGCGCGAACTCGGCGTTGTTGTTGTCGGCTTTGCCGATCTCCCAGAGGACCGGGTTGTTCGCGGCGCTGACGACGCTCACACAGGCGAGGAAGGTGAAAGCAAGCGCGAGGGTGGGGAGGCGAAAAGATCGTTTCATGGCACGCAGTCCTTTTCTCTATGGAATGGGGATGATTAAGACCGGATTGTGGGGCATTCCGTTTCCAGAGCGGCCTGAATCAACGCTTCCACGTTTTGCGGAGGAACATTGGGCAGGATCGCTTCGTGACTCGGACTGACGATCAGATTGGGGCCCAGGAGTTTTTTGACCCGGCGCACATCGGCCTTTACCTGCTCGGGCGTGCCGTTGGTCAACAGTTCCTGAGTGTCTATGCCGCCCATGAAGGCGATGCGCCCCTTGAAGTCCCGGGCGAGGGTGTCCGCGTCCATCTGGGCCGCCAGCGCCTGAATCGGATGCAGGCAGTTGACCCCGGCGTTGATCAGGCGTTCGATCACCTGATGGATGGCGCCACAGGAGTGCAGCAGGACCTGATAGCCGTGACGGCGGCCCTGTTCGGTGAACCGGACAAACCACGGGAGGATGAACTCATCGAACTGCTGGGGACCGCAGATCAGACTCTGCTGGGTGCCGAAGTCGTTTCCGAAGAAGAACCCGTCCACCCGGTCACCCGCCGCCTGGAAAAACCGCTCGTTGGCTTCGTAGTAGAAGCCGCACACCTTGTCGGTGACCGCCTGGACCACTTCGGGCGCAGTCATCATCTTGAGAAAGTACTCCTGCATGCCGAACAGGTCGGAGATGTTGTGGTAGAAACAGGTCCAGAAACCGCTCATGCGGTACACATCGCCGGCGTTGTCCAGGTCGCGCAGGCAGGACTCGAAGTTGAGATAGTCCGGGTCGGGCCAGGCATAGGCTTCGACTTCTTCAAGCGTTTCGCAGTATGCCAAGGGGGGATGCGCGTGTTTGATACGGTCCAGCCCCTCGTCAAAGAGCAAACGTCCGGAGGGGTCCTGATAGACGTCGGGATAAAACTGAGGACAGATCCAGCGGCAGTCGTCCTGGGCCTTTTGACGCAATTCTTCCTCGGTTTGGGTTCCGAAGTGGGCGTGGAGTTTCGGCCAGGTGTCCGGATGGGGGTTCCCGAGCCAGAAACCGCAGCGCTCGACCGGTTCTCCGGCAATCAGGCGTTTGATCAGGTTGCGTTTGGACATGCGTGTTCCTTTGACGACACCAGAATGGACGTATCCTAACGACTGGTTTGGGGGTTGTCAACCACTCATGGGGGCAGATAACGTCAGGATGATCATGACTTTGATCGTCAGGTGCAATGCGTTTTCGGAAAAAAGCGCATCAGGGAGTGTTTCCATGTCGATCTTTCTGTTTGTGGATACTGGACGATCAACCAGGGCAGCCACAGTCCCGGTTCCGCCTGGATGTTTTCTCGTACGATCCGGTCGGCGCAGGCCCTTGCGTCTTCGAATTTCTCGATCAGTCCGAATTTTCCGAGTGTGATTCCGGGGTTTTCATGAAAATCCACTTCCAGTCCATTGCACAACCAGGAGTGTTCCAGGTTATAGGAATTGAAATCGAAGCCCAGGAGTTCGAAACCGAGGGGGACGCCCCCGTTGGCCAGGGGAAGGCCGGATCGGATGGCTCGGTTGACCCCGTCGGTCGGATCGGCCCCGTTTGAGTTCGGAGGCGCAGGAGGGATTGCCTCCTGGAGGAATCTCTTGGCAAGTGAAGAATGCAATCCCAGTCCGCAGATCGTCCAATCCGGATTGTGCGAAAGAAACTCGCGCACAAAATCCCGGGCCGTTTCCAGCCGGTAAAACAGGCCCGAGTGGGCCATGTCGGCGTCATAGTGTCGGGTGGTCCATTTCCGGGCGGCGAGAGTTCCTTTCGGAGAAATTCCGGAGTCTGCCGCCTGCCGGAACGCCTCCTGCTCATCCTTCAGCATCCAGTCGAACATCCAGGGCGCCGGGAGGCGCGGAAACAGACATTGCGAAAAACTCAGAATCCGGTCGGGCAGGATCTGCGCGCTCTGCCAGGACTGCCGGTCCACCGGTCGGGTGAGGAAGTACCCCCCCGATAGATAACCATCCAATTCGATTTCCAAAGTCTTCCTCCTCCTCTGTCCCGGGAACTGTCGGACCGAAAACTGGATCAACGATGGATCGTGCGGTGGGCGCGTGCCGTGTGGCCGACTGTTTTTTTGAAGATTCTGGAGAAATAGTAGGCGTCTTCGTACCCCACCATCTGGGCCACCTGGGAGACGGGCAGGTTGCGTTCCGTTTCCAGGTATTCGCAGGCTTTCTGGATACGCATCCGGATCAGATAGTCCATCGGGGGGAAACCGGTCTTGGCCTTGAACTGGGTGATGAAATGCGAGACGGACATGTGAACGACCGAGGCGATCGCGGCTACGGTCAGTTTTTCGGTCAGGTGGTTTTCCATGTATTTCAGGGCCGCTTCGAGATGCAGATCCTTGGCGCGGCGCGGCAGGCCCAGACTGCTGTGGTAGGCCATGAGGTCGAGTGCGTGTCGCAGGCAGCTGGCCGCGTATTTCTGGACGTGGAGGGAAAAACCGTTGAGGAAGGCTCGGCGCATTTCGGCGAACAATTCCGCAATGGCGAGTTTTTCGCCTACCCGGACAATCGGGTTTTCGGGACTGGCGTCAATGGCGGTGATGAGTTCCTGCGCTTCGGTTCCCGAAAAGTGGGCCCAGGCGATTCCCCAGGGATCGTTCTTGTCTGCGCCGTAACTGTGGGGTTCCCCGGCCAGGACAAAGAGACAATCGCCTTCCTGGACGCGCCAGCGTTTTCCCCGGGACTCGAACCACCCTTTCCCCTTGAGACAATAAATCAGGATGTGCTCCTGAAGCCCGGTGGCGCGATGCGTGAAGTGCCCCTGAGCGGTGGGCCACCATCCCATGGAGACGATGAAAAGCCGCGCCAGCGCCCTGGGGGAAGGAGTGAGGTCCAGATAATTGTAGGGAATCCAGATTTCCCAGTTTCGGGGGGATTCCCGGGAAATCATTTCGGCCATGGCGTCGCGTTCGGCGTATCGGGCGGACATGTTCAACCTCCTGAGGGATTCCAGTAAAACAACGCGATCATAGGCAGGAACCACCTCATGATGCAACGCCATTTTGTAAAATAATCCATCAGGGGCCGAGGATGTCGTACCGGGTCAGGAACCGGGTGAAGAGGGCGGAAAGTGTGTCTTGTGGTTTGTTTCGGAGTGGTGTGGAACCGGTTCACTCCACCGGGCGTCCGGGATGTAATAGCAATTCTCGTAGCACCAGTCCAGATGGGGCGTCTTGATGAACAGTTCCCGGAAGCGGCTTTTCACGAGTGTGATCCGGTCGCTGGTGTCTTTGATCTGGACGGAGACGGCATACTGGCCGGGGTTGAGGCGCAGATTCGGAATCTGCACGTCCAGGTGGCCTTCTCCTTCGAGTTTTTCGACCTGCCAACCCGCTTTCCGGCTTCGCAGAATGGAAGCGCAGGGGCCGTTATGGGCCATGAAATTGACCACCAGGGTGGGAGACGGGATCGGCTCATCGCACCGGTAGTAGAGGCGGAGGGTGGCCGGAGCGCCCAGAGGAATTTCGGTGACGGGCTGGCCTTCTTCGTCCAGAAAGTCCAGATCGCAGGAACAATAGTCGGAAGAATTCTCGCTCTCATTCACTTTCGGGAGACGCAGCAACGCTTCCATCTGGATTTGTTTGTTGTAGGCGGCGAGAACGGTGGCAATGTCTCCCTGGGTATGGATGTGTCCATGATCAATATAGAGTCCCTGCTGGCAGGATTGCCGGACGGCCCAGAGGTCGTGTGAAACGAGGATAATAATGGTGCCCGATTCGCGCAATTGCGCGATTCGCTCGTGGCAGCGGGCCTGAAAACGGGCGTCTCCGACGGCCAGCACTTCGTCCACCAGCAGGATGTCGGGCCGGACCTGGGCCGCCACGGCAAAGCCCAATCGCACGAACATGCCGGAACTGTAGCGCTTGACCGGGGAATCAATGTATTCGCCGATGTCGGCGAATTCGACAATGTCGTCGAAGAACTTGCGGATCATCCGGTGTTTGAGGCCCAGGATGGAACCGTTCAGGTAGATATTCTCGCGTCCGCTCAATTCCGGGTGAAAACCCGCGCCCAGGGCGATGAGAGCCGAGACGGTTCCCCGCACCAGCAGGTGTCCCCGGTTGATGCGCGAAATGCCGGAAAGCAGGCGCAACAGGGTGGTTTTGCCCGATCCGTTCGGGCCGATGATCCCCAGGCTTTCCCCTTCCTCGAGTTGGAAGGAGATGTCTTGAAGCGCCCAGAATTCATTCCGTTCGGGATGCCGCCCCATGAGCGACGCAAACAGTTTCCGGAAGCGGTTCGAACCGTACCGCCGGTCGTACTGTTTCCAGACGTGTTCAAGCAGCACTCGTTCCATCAGACGACATCCGCAAAGTATTGTTCTTCGTGTTTGAAAAAGCTGTAACCCACCAGGAAGATCCACACCGAGAAAAGAACCGACCCCACCACGTGATGTTCCCAGTTCGGAGCGGTGTACCATGGAGAGGCGCGGGAAATGATGGCCAGCCGATAACCGTCAATGATCCCGGTCATGGGGTTGATGTTGATGAGGGTCGTATAGCGCCCCCCGGAAAAGGCCCCTATGGCGTACAGGACTGGGGTGATGATGAGCCAGAGAGTCAGGCCCAGGTTGATGAGATGTCCCACGTCGCGGAAATACACTTGAAGGGTCGCGGTGATGAACACGATACCGAGAATCAGAAGCAGGTGGAAAAAGAAAATAACGGGGAGCCACAACCACCCCGCGTGCGGCAGAAACGGATAGGCGTGGGGATAGGAGAAAGCCACACCGGGTCGCAGATAACTGTAACCGGCCGCCACCCCCGCCCAGAGCAGGAAGGAAAAGACCAGATCCACCACATTGGTCAGGACTGACGAAATAGGCAGAACTTCGCGGGGAAAATAGACCTTGGTGACCAGGTCCATGTTCGAGACAAGCGCGGTCGAGCCGTTGGTGATGGCGCGTGTCAGAAAGTTCCAGAATGAAAGCGTGAAAAGCAGATAAAGAACCGGAGGACAGGGGAAGGTCTTTCTTCCCTCGAGCCCCAGAGCCGAGTACATGTACGTGAAGACCGCCGTCATGGCCAGGGGGGTAATCAGGGCCCAGCCGATCCCGATGAGCGATTGTTTGTACCGGGCCCGGACGCCGCGTTGGGTCAGCGCGAATATCAGGTAGCGGTTGTGCCACAGCCGTGCCAGATTCGAAACGAAATGCACATCGAAAATGAAAAAACGCCTCCACACCTGAACGGAAGACGATTCGTCGGCGTTGGCTTGTATTTCAAGGGTGGGGGGCGTGTGGGGTGTTCCCATTTTCTCGATCCCGAAACCTGTGCTGCGGCGTTGGCCGTCCCGATTCCTTCTGCATGGTACTCAAGAACGCCCGTTTGGCGCAACCCTGTTGTGCGAAAAGAATTCGTTGAGATTCGAGAAGATTTTCGTCCTGGAAACGGATGGTAAAAACCTTTTCCACTTGAAAACGGAGGGACCGTCCCCATAAAGTTAAAGAGTGTCAGATTCAGAAAAAGAAGGAGAGATCCGATGAAGGGTTCCACTCAGAATATTCAGGCATCCCGGCGTACCTTTCTGAAGTCGGCTTCCTGTGCCGTTGCCGCGACCGCGCTGGGGGGACACGGCTGGAGCGCAGAACCGGAGAAGAAGGGGGAGGGGGCACCGGAAACCCCGAAAGGCCTGCAGAAACGTGTACCCCGCTGGCGGGGATTCAATTTGACCTATTTCTTCTCGAAAGGCGATTCCTGCAATCCGCTCGAGGAAGATTTTCAATGGATGGCCGAATGGGGATTTGATTTTGTCCGCCTGCCCATGGCCTATACGCACTGGATCGAAGGCGACGATGTGTACAAGATCAAAGAGGAGACCCTGAAGAAGATTGATCGGGTTGTGGAGTTGGGGCGTCAGTATAAAATACACGTGTCCCTGAATTTTCACCGCGCGCCCGGTTACAGCGTCAACAGGGAACGCCAGGAACCCTTCAACCTCTGGAAGGACGAGGCGGCGCTCAAGGCGTTTCTCTTCCACTGGCAGTTGTTTGCCGAACGATACAAGGGGATTCCGGCGGAGCGGTTGAGCTTCGACCTGGTCAATGAACCCTGTGGCGAAGGGGAAGGCGGGATGACCCGCGAGGCGTATGGGCGGGTGGTACGCGAAGCGTTCCGGGCGATCCATGAGAAAGATCCGGGGCGTTATGTCATTCTGGATGGGATGGATTACGCCCGCAAGCCGTTACCCGAACTGGCGGACCTGGATATTGGCCAGAGCTGCCGGGGGTACGACCCGATGGAAATCAGTCATTATCAGGCGTCGTGGATCGAGAGCAGCAAGTATTTTCCGGAGCCTCGCTGGCCCATGAAGGATTGGGACCGGGAGCGTCTCGAAAAGCACTATGCCCCCTGGGTGGAACTGGCGCAGAAAGGCGTCGGGGTTCATTGCGGCGAGTGTGGTTGCCACAACAGGACCCCGCACGCGGTCTTTCTGGCGTGGTTCCGCGATGTGCTCGATATTTTGAAGTCGCACAACATCGGGTATGCGCTCTGGAATTTCCGGGGGAGTTTCGGCCTCCTCGATTCTCAACGCGCGGATGTGGCGTATGAGGATTGGAAGGGCCGGAAGCTGGACCGGAAACTCTTGGAATTGATGCGGGAGTTTTGACCGAGGGCCGGGGAAATTCCGGATAAAACGATCGGGTGGAACGACGCGCTGTCGTTCCACCCGATTTTTCTACTTTCCGGGATATTCAGATATAAGTCTGTTCCTTTGATATTGAAGCAGTTGAGCGTTTTGACTTGCGATTCGACGTTGTCATCCGAATAATAAAGGACTATACGGTGGTCTTCTGTGTTGCAGGCCGCAATCCCTGGTTTTTCTTTAGGAGACAGCAGATGATGGTGTTTCAATCCAGCCGTTTTTTCCGGATTCCCGTGATGTCGAAGGCTCATGTCCTGAGATGGATTGCCTGTGGACTTTTCCTGTTGACCATGGGGATCTCCGCCCAGGCGGAAACGCTTTTTGTAGATGGCAGTCGCGATTCCAGTGGGGATGGGAAATCCTGGTCCCTGGCTTTCAAAACGATCGGGGAGGCGTTGACCACCGCAACCGCTGGGACCGAAATCTGGGTTCATGTGGGAACCTATCCAGAAGCGATCGCGATGAAAAGCGGGGTGGCGGTGCGGGGTGGTTTTGCCGGAACCGAAATGGCCGTTGCGGATCGGAACGGCCTTGCGGGAGTGACTCTGCTCGACGCCGGTCAGGCGGGAAATGGCCGGGCCGCCAATCATGCGGTCGTTTTCCAGAATGTAACGACGGCCACGCTCGATTCGTTCACGGTGACTGGGGGCGTGGCCGCCGGCTTGGGGACCGAATCGAGCGGAGGTGGGGTTTATTTTTCCGGCGCGGATGCCAGCAACCGTCTGGTCCGGTGCCGGGTGAGCGGAAACCGGGCGAATATTTCGGGTGGTGGGGTATATGGCGCCCAGTCGAGTCCGGTGTTCGAGGCCTGCCAGGTCAGCGGCAATTCCGCTTATTGGGGTGGGGGCGCCTGTTTCGAGGGCGGAACGCCGGTCTGGACGGATTGCGGAGTGGCGGGGAACTGGGGACACTTTGGTTCGGCGTTGTATCTCAACAACGCTTCGCCCGTTCTGGTTCACTGTACGGTGGCCGATAACGCGGCCACGGATCAGGGGGCCGCGGGAGGCGCTCTGTATCTCAACGGTTCTTCCTCCCCGCGTCTGGCCAACACCCTCTTCCAGAAGAACGACAAGGTGGCGATTTATCTGAATGGGGTGGGGGAAAATCCGGTCCTGTCGCACTGCCTGTTTTTCAACAATCCCGACGGAGATTATTATGAGGAACAGGTGGGGGTCTTGAAGGGCGCGAATGTCTTGAACCTGAAGTTGACGGGTGCGGTCCGTCTGTTGGAAGGAGATGCCCGTTTTGTTCAGGATTCGGTCGAGAATTCGTCCGAGACCTGGACTGCGGCGCCTGCTTACGATGCGTTGACCGGGCGGACCCTTTTGTCGAATCAGAATGCCGGATGGACGACGGGGAGCCTTGTCGGCAAACTGCTGAATCCCAATACGGCGCAATCGCAGCTGGCGCTGGTGGTGGCCAACACCACCTCAACGCTGACAGTGGTCGGAAATGTGACGGGATATGTGCCCCTCGGGGCTTCGTATCGGTTTGCCGATTTCCACCTGCTGAATGGTTCCGCCGCGCTGGATCGCGCTTCGACCGAGACGCTTTCTCAGGTGGATTTTGAAGGGGATGCGCGGCCGGGGGCGGATGGTCTGGCGGACATCGGGGCTGACGAAGCCCCGGCGGACTTTGTTCCGGCAGCCGATACGGTTCCCCCGGTCTCGTATGCCCTTCCCCTGACGCGGCTGCAAACTCAGCCGATAGTGAAGATCGCCTGGCTGGCTTCCGATGCGGAAAGCGGGTTGGCGGGGGTGGAACTTTTCCGCAGCAAGGACGGCGGGGCGTTTGTTTCCGCGGGTACTTACATGACAAGTCCGATTCTGTTCGATACCGCGACTGCGGGAGGCGATGGCCGCTATGCCTTTTATACGGTGGCGCACGACCAGAGCGGGAACGTCGAGTCTGCGCCTTCGGCGCCGGATGCCGAGACGGGGGTCATTACCTCGGTGGCGTCACAACGCCTTTATGTGGATCTCAACGCCACGGGTTCCGCCGTGGGGACGGATTGGGCGCATGCGTTTCGCAGTGTGAGTCTGGCGCTCGAGGTGGCCGCGGCCTATACGACGGTGACGGAGGTCTGGGTGGCCGGGGGAGTGTATCGCGAGTCCATCGCGCCGCGCAGCAATCTGGCGATCTTTGGCGGTTTTCAGGGGACCGAAACGAATCTTTCCGAACGGCCCGAAAAGGACGTTTTTTCGATTCTGGATGCCTCCACCGCCGATGCCGGGGCGGCGGCGGACCACGTTGTGACGCTCGACCGGGTCAAGAATGTGGTACTGGATGGCTTCACCCTCACGGGAGGACGGGCCAATGGTCCGCTCTATTCGGGGGGCGGGGTGTATTGCAACCTGCTCTTCAGTAACGCCGTCGTAATCCGGCGGTGCGTGATCACCGGCAATTCCGCCGAGGCGCGAACGGCCAATGGCGGCGGCATTTTCTGTTACTCCTCCTCGCCAATGATTCAGAACTGCCAGATTGTCGGAAACCGCGCGGACAATTACGGGGGTGGGGTGGCGATGCAGAATTCCAGCCCGGTTCTCGAAAACTGCGTGATCGCCGCGAACGGCGGGTATTTCGGGGGAGGGCTCTATACGGAAAACTCGAGTCCCGTCATTCGGAACTGTACCATCGCCGACAATACGATTCTGGGGGGACAGGTCAACTATCTGGGAGGCGGTCTGTTCTGCGCCGGTGGCGCTCCCGTCATTCAGAACACGATCTTTGTCCGGAACGCGAAATACGCCATCCATGAACATCTGGCGTCGGGCGATCCTGTGGTGACACGCTGCCTGTTTACAGACAACCCGCAAGGGGATTATTCCGATTATGAGACGGGTGTCTGGACGGGCGCCAATGCCCTCAACATGCACGTGGCGGGCGTCTCCGACAGCCTCGAAGGGGACGCGCGTTTTGTGGGCGACCAGGCGAGTGCCACGTCCGGCACCTGGACGGCGGCGGCTGTTTACAACGCCGCCACCCACCGGACGGTCCTGACCGACAGTTCGGCCACTCTGGCGGTGGGCGCGCTTGTGGGACAATTCATCCGGCCCGATCTGGGGCAGGCCGTCCAGGCGATGGTGACCTCGAATTCCGCGGTTCGTGTGGAGGTTGTGGGGGATATGACGGGAGTGGCGTCTGCCGGGAAAATCTGGCGGGTGGCGGATTATCACCTGGCGAATGGTTCGGCGGCGCTGGACCGCGCCACTTCTTCCAGTGCTCCGTTGATGGATTTCGAGGGGGATGCCCGGCCGGGCGCGGATGGTCTGTCGGATCTTGGGGCGGATGAAGCGCCTGCGGCGTATGAGCCGCCTGCGGACACGCAACGCCCCGTGTCGGAAGCCCTGGCTCTGGATCCCTTGCTGACTCAAGCCGCCTTCGAGGTGGCCTTCTTGGCCTCGGACGCCGAGAGTGGGCTGCAGAAGGTGGAATTGTTCTACCGCAAGGATGGGGGGGCGTATGTCTCGGCGGGTACGACCGAGACGTCTCCCTTCCGCTTTGACACGTCCGGTCTGGGAGACGGGGCGTATGACTTCTATACCATTGCGTACGACCGGGCCGGGAATGCCGAACTGCCTCCCGCGCAACCCGATGCGAGCACGGTGGTGGTGACGGGGGTGACGGGGACACGTCTGTATGTGGATCGGAAAAATGTCGGTGCTCAGAGTGGCATGACCTGGGAAAAGGCGTACCGGGAAATCGGGACCGCCCTGCGGGTGGCGGCCCGGTTCCCCTCGATTCGGGAGATCTGGATCGCCGGCGGCGTTTATCCCGAATCGTTGACGGTTCCCTCGAATGTGGCGTTGTATGGGGGTTTCGCGGGGGGGGAAGCCGTCCTGACCGAACGGAATCTGGAGAAGAATCCGTCGGTCGTGGCCCCGGTTGCCGCGCGGGGGGTGCTTCTCTCGGACGTGACGTCCGTCACGCTCGATGGGTTGGTGATTTCCGGCGGGGTGGCGAGCGGCTCCGACACGAATGCCAGTGGCGGTGGAATCGCCTGTCTCAATGCCAATGCGACGAACCGGATTCTCAACTGCCGGATTCTGGGGAATACGTCCCTGGCCGCGCAGGGGTTTGGAGGGGGTATCTACTGTTACCGTTCCGCGCCGCGCATCGAGAATTGCGTGATCGCGGGAAACCGGGCGGCGGGATCGGGGGGCGCCCTGGGGCTTTACAGTTCCTCTCCCGATATTGTCAATTGTACCCTGGCCGCCAACAGCGCCAGCCAACTGGGGGGCGGGATCTACTGCTTCTCGTCTTCGCCCGCCATCTGGAACACCCTTTTCACGCGCAACGGACAATCTGCCGTGCTCGAGGCGAATGCCTCGGCCGATCCGACGGTGCGGTTTTGCCTTTTCTATGACAATCCGAATGGAGACTACTCCGACTACGAAACCGGTCTGCAGACTGGCGCCGCGGCCATCAACAAGAAGGTGACCGGCGCCAGCGACAACGTGGATGGCGACCCCAGTTGCCAGGTGGCGGTGGCCGGTGTCTGGAGCCGGATTCCGGTTTACGATCCGGGGACAGCCACCACGATCTTCACCGATGACAGCGGGATTTTCGTGCCGGGCGAACTGGTGGGACTTCAGGTCAATCTGAAGACCGATCAGACGCTCGAAGCGCTGGTGACCGCGAACACGACCACCACGCTTACAGTGGTGGGACGGGTGACCGATGCCGGGTTGTTCGACGCCTACGAGGTCGTGGATTATCGGCCCGGTTACCGCTCCGCGGCCATTGACACCGGCACGAGTGTCAGTGTGCCGGTGGCCGATATCCTCAACCGTCCGCGGCCCGTTGACCTGGTGGGATACGGACGCGAGGGGGCGGGGAATGCCTTCGATATGGGGGCGTACGAGGCCCAGGCGCTTCCCGTCAAGCCGCGTCCGCGCATGAAGACGGAACCGGCCTGG
>DAOPYU010000025.1:0-19275 GCA_035353095.1 Candidatus Sumerlaeota bacterium
GTGCGGCCAGAAGATAGGCGGGCAGGAAGTACCGGTAGGCGGTTGCCGAAAAGTGCTCCAGAGCATCGGACTGTTGTTCTTCCAGAAACTCGAAAGTCAGATCCGACCACTTCCGGCCCCGAAAAGCATCTGTTCTTTCAAGACACTCCGCGTCCGAGGTGTCAAAAAGTGCATCGGCGTCTGGAACATCGGATGACGCAAACGTTTCCCGAATTCGATCACGCAAGGCTTCACTCTTTTCCATTCGAACGCATCTCCAATCGGGATAGGTCCCCCCTCACGCCGCGGGCCGATGCAGGCGGTTGATGAGGACGGCGGTCAGGATCAGGGCGCCTCGGACGGTCAGCTGCCAGTACTCGTTGACGTTCAGCAGCGTCAGACCGTTGAGGATCACCCCGAGGAACACCACGCCGATCAGTGTCCCCCAAATGCGGCCCGACCCGCCCGAGAGGCTCGTGCCGCCGATGATGACCGCCGCGATCACATCCATTTCCCACTGCTTGCCCGCCGTGGGGCCACCCGCGCCCCCCTGCGAGGCCGCCAGAATGCCGGACAATGCCGCCAGCGCCGACGTGATGCCCAGGGTCAGAATCCGAATCCGGTTGACCGGGATGCCGCTCAGGCGCGCCGCCTCGGCGTTGCCCCCGATGGCATAAACCGAGCGGCCGAAGCGCGTGTAGTTCATCACGAAGTGAAAGACCCCGAACATCAGCAGAAACAGAACGGCGGGGAACGGCAGCACCCCGCCCAGGTACCCCGCGCCGAGAAAACCGAACCACTGCGGCTCGATCACAATGGGCCGACCGTCGGTGATCAGGAACGCCGCGCCCGACAACCCCGTCATCAGGGCCAGCGTGGTGATGAACGACGGCACCTGGAACCGGGTACGCATCAGCCCCGTGAAACTCCCGACCCCGAAACCGATGACCACCGCCAGCGCCATCACCAGCGGCGCCGCCACCGCCGAGGACCACCCGAGCGCCAGCAGCGCACGCAGCGACCACGCCGTAAAGCAGGCGCTGAACGCCACCGCCGACCCGACACTCAGGTCTATCTCGCCCGAGATAATCACCATCGTCATGCCGAAAGCGATAATGCCCTGCATCGAAACATTGCGCAGAATGTCGAGCAGGTTTTCCGGCTTGCTGAAGCCCGGCGCCGTCAGGGCCAGGACGACGCACAGCGCCAGCAGAATCAGTTCCATTCCGGCGGCGGAAATCCACCCGAGCGTTCGCTTCATTCGTTCAATCCTCCAGACACAGGGCAAAAAGCCGGTTGAAATCGCACGCGGCGGGGTCCACCTCACCGCCAATCCGTCCCCGTTTGAGCACCAGGATGCGGTGACACACCTCGAGCAGTTCCTCGAGTTCGCTCGACACAAAGAGCGCGCTGACCCCCTGGCGGCTCAGGTCCCACATGATCTTGAAAATCTGCTGCTTCGCCTGCACGTCAATGCCGCGCGTCGGCTCGTCGAACAGCACGATGCGCGGCTGGTTGTTGAGCCAGTTGCCCACCACCACCTTCTGCTGATTGCCGCCGCTGAGCGACGCCACCGGCCGTTCGGCGCTCGAAATGAGGATCTGCAACCCGGCCACCTGCTCGTCCACGAACGGCTTCTCGCGCGAGCGGCTGATCAGCCCGGTCGGGGCGATACGCTCCATCGCGGCCATGCAGAGGTTCTGCCGGATGCTGAGCGGCTGCACCAGCGCCTCGGACTTGCGGTCCTCGGGCGTGAAAGCCAGCCCCAGCGCCTTCATGCGCGCCGGGGTGGGCGCGGTGATCGTCTCGTCCCCCACGCGCACCTCGCCCTCGTCAAACGGCTCGGCGCCAAAGAGCGCTTTGAGCAGCTCGGTCCGGCCCGAGCCAAGCATCCCGGCGATGCCCAGAATCTCGCCCCGCCGCAGCGTAAAATTGACGTCGAACAGGTGGTCCTTCAACCCGATGTGCCGCACCTCGAACACCGCCGTTTCCTCGCACTTCAGATCGTCGGGGCGGTTGTTGCGCATCACTTCACCGAACAGCAGCCGGGCGATGATGTCCGGCGTGGCGTCGGCCATATCGAGCCGCCCGGCCAGCCGCCCGTCGCGCAACACCGTGATCGTGTCGGCGATGTGCTTGAGTTCCTGCAGGCGGTGCGAGATATAGATCACCGTCACGCCACGCGCGGTGAGCTGGCGCACGAGACGAAACAATTGCTCCGTCTCGTGGTGAGCCAGCGCCGAGGTCGGCTCGTCGAGCGCCAGCACGCGCGGGCGAAACGACATGGCCTTGGCGATCTCGATAATTTGCTGGTCAGCCACGCCAAAGCTGCGCGTGGGACGCCGCACGTCGAGGGACACCTCCATCTCGTCGAGCACGGCGCGCGCCTGCTCGAAGGCGGCGGGCCAGTCCACCACGGACACACCCAGTTTTTTCCGCATCGGCAAACGGCCCAGGAGAATGTTTTCCGCCACGCTGAGTTCCGGCACCAGGCTGAGTTCCTGATGGACGGTGACGATCCCCTGCGCGAACGCCTCGGCCGGGTTGGCGATGCGCACCTCGGCGCCGTCGAGCAGGATGCGCCCGCTCGTGGGCGTGATGGCCCCGGCCAGGATTTTGACCAGGGTGCTCTTACCCGCGCCGTTTTTCCCCAGCAGGGCGTGGACCTTCCCCGCCTCCCACTGGATCGAAACGTCGTCCAGCGCGACCGTCCCCGGGTATTCCTTGCGCAACGCCTCTGTTTCCAGTTTCCAGACCGTCATACTGTCCCCGATTCATATTCTACCACGAAAGACACGAACCACACGAAAACCACAACAGCCACCCCGACACCGCATCATTTGGAACTCTCTGTAGTTGTCTTGTGAATGGAACTTCTTCCATTTCCAGAACATCCCGCCTCTTTGTAGTTCCGCAGTTTTCGTGTCTTTCGTGTGTTTCGTGGTTCCCTGCGGTTCCGTGGTTCTGCGGTTTACAAGATGATTCGCTCGATCTGAACATTCGGATAATGTCCGAAATTGACGAGGAGACCCAGTCGCAATCCAGCCGCTTTGAGGTAATTGAAAACCTGGGCTTTGTGTTCGTCGGCAACCTCCTTGACCGACTTCAATTCAACCACAATTTTCTCATAACAGATCAGATCCGGTTTGTATGTCTGTTTAAGCGGTTCGCCCTTATATATCAGGATCAACTCTTTCTGGGCGACAAAAGGAATTTCTCTTTCCCCCAATTCCTTTTCCAGACATTCCTGATAGACCGGTTCCAGAAAACCACATCCCATCTCGCGATACACATCAAAGACGGCCCCTTGAATGGCATAGCACTCATCTTTGTAGAGGATCTTTTCTGGCAGGCAACAACCCATAGTGTGAGCCTCCTGTAACCCTGTTTTTGCCAAAAAAAGAACAACGACCCCATACTGCCACCGCAACTGCAACTACCCCCGGTTTAACCACGAAAGACACGAAACACACGAAAACCGCAACAGATACCGCACACCGCGTCACTTAAATATGCTCAGAAGTTGTTTTATAAAAGAACCTCTCTCCGTCTCAAAAACGATTCGCCTCTTTGTAGTTCCGCAGTTTTCGTGTCGTTCGTGTGTTTCGTGGTTCCCTGCGGTTCCGTGGTTCCCAGGTTCTTATTTCGCCCATTCCTGCAACTGGACCTTGTAAGCCTTCACCTCGTCGGGTTTCTGGCGCGAGAAAAGGATGCCTTCGACGATCGCCTGCTTCTCGACCGGCTCATTGCGCAACGACTTGAGCGCCGCGTTCACCGCTTCGGACCCGATCTTGAACGGCTGCTGCGCCGTGATGGCCTGGAGGATGTCGTCCGGGTCGAGCAGGAAGTTACACAACTGGTCGCTCACGTCCGTCCCGAACACCACCACCTGGCCGCCCGACTTCCCCTTGTTTTTCACCGCCAGCGTCGCGCCGACCGTCCCCCCCTCATTCGCCGCGTACACCACATTCACGTCCGGGTGCGCCGTCAGGATCGCGTCCACCTTCTTGATCGCCATGTCACTCAACCACGCGTCCTGTTCCGCCACGATCTCCACGCCGGGCAGTTTGGCGATCTCGCTCTTGAAACCGTTCACGCGCATGTCGCTCTGCTCGGGCGCCTGCGATTTGTAGGCCAGAATGGCCACCTTGGCCTGACCGTTCAGTTTCTCCTGAATGAACCGCGCCGCCTCGCGCCCGGTCGAAACGCCCAGTTCCGTCTGGTTGCTCTCGATCGTCGCCACGGGAAAGTCCGCCTGGATCGGCATGTTGTGGATAATCACCTTGATCCCCTTCTCATGGGCACGCTGCAATGCCTTGACCGACAGCGTAACGCTGATGGGCGAAACCACCAGTGCGTCCACCCCCTGCGTGATGTACGTGTTGATCAGTTCAACTTCCTTGTCGGTGCGGTTATCGCTGCTGCCCGAAAGGAATTTCACCCCCGCCTTGCCGGCAGCGTCCTGCATCCCCTTCTCGACCAGGTTGAAGAACTCGTCCTTCTGAAACACCATCCCGGCCAGGCAAAGCGGCTTGTTCTGATCCGCCTTCGTCGTTTCGGGCTTTCCGGCCTCCGACTGAGTCTCACCTTTACAGGCACAGAACAGCACCATGACGGCGCAGATCAAGGCTACCGTGGACAGTCTGGTTCTCATGGACATCGGAACTCTCTCCTTCGCGCTATTCATCTGAATCACCCGATCCGAAGACCCGGGGATGAAAACAACCGATTTTACCAGCGAGAGCATGGCAGAAACGCCCCTCCTTTTCAACAATTACACCACACCGTCTCCGGCCTCGCGTTTCATCCGATCCGACCTGATGGCTCAAACACCCATCTCCGATCCAGTCCTTCCAACCGCCTCTCACCCCGTCCCTTTCTCCCGCAAATCCAGTTGCGGGACCCGATCCAAACGCCTACAGTCGGGAGGATGAAAAAAGCCGGATCGCTGGAGGGAAGACAGCCGTATGGGAAGAAAAGGGGACGGACTTGTGAACAAACCCAGACGGGCGCCGGCGCAGAAATCGTTCCCCGCGCGCCCCCATGTGGCCCTGATCGTGGAGACCGCCGTGGTGTACGGGCGCGAGATTCTGCACGGCATTGCGCGGTACCTCCGCAACCAGGGGCCCTGGTCCATCTACCTCGAGGAACGAGAACTGGGCGCCCCCCCTCCGGACTGGCTCGTGGACTGGAAGGGCGACGGCATCATCTGCCGCCCGATGAACCCGTCCCTGGCTCGCCTCATGGCGAAACGCAGAATCCCCCTCATAGATTTGAACGACTGGTACCGCGACCTGGGGTTCCCCCACATCGGGTCGGACATGCAGGCCATCGGCGTCCTGGGCGCAGAACACCTGTTGGAACGCGGTTTCCGCAATCTGGCCTTCTGCGGGTTCTCGGGAGAACTCTGGTGCAACGAACGCCAGGCGGGATTCGCCCGCGTCGCCCGCGAGCACGGCGGCAACCTGTGCGGGGTTTACGAAACCCCCTGGGCCGACCTGCGCGCACACCCCTGGCAGGTCGAGCGCGACTGGATCGCCCGCTGGCTGCGCACGCTGCCGCGTCCCCTGGGCGTGATGGCCTGTAACGACGTGCGCGCGCAGCATGTTCTGGACGCCTGCGCTCAGATCAAGGCCTCCGTCCCGGACGAAATCGCCGTGGTCGGCGTGGACAACTCCGAACCGTTCTGCGAACTCTGTTGTCCCCCCCTGTCAAGTGTGGTACCCAATGCCGAACGAATCGGCTACGAAGCGGCGGCGCTTCTGGATGGGTGGCTGCGCGGCGAGAAGGTAGAACCGATCGAGCGGAAAATTCCCCCGTTGAACGTCGTGGCCCGCCAGTCCTCGGACACCCTGGCCATCGAGGACCTCCAGATCGCCCGCGCTGTCGGCTACATCCGCGAGCACGCCTGCAACGGACTCTCCGTGGACGCGGTGCTGCGACACGTTCCCATGGGCCGGTCGGTGCTGGAACGCCGGTTCCGCAAATACCTCGGCCACTCGCCCCAGGAAGAAATCCACCGGGTCCGGCTCAAACGCATCGAGCATCTGTTGGCCGAGACCGACTGGAAACTCGAACGCATCGCCGACGCAACCGGCTTCGACCACCCGGAATACCTGAGTGTATTTTTCAAAAAGGCCATCGGAAAAACCCCGGGCGAATACCGGAAAGAAGTCTCTTCCAGAACGTCCGGGGAACACTTAGACGGCTGAAAACCGAACGCCAGAAACGAGAAAAGAATTACAATTCGCTTCACCCCCTTTCTTAATTACACGAGGAAAAAGGCGCGATCAGGAAATACGCCGTTTTCGGATGTTTTCTCGTGCATAGATCGCTCAATCCGAATTCATCCGTTTCTTCTCTTCTCGGCTCACATTTCTGGACGGTTTTGGGCTAGAATACCCCAGGGAATCTCCATCTCTGGATTTTTCCGGATAAAACGAACCGCCGTTTCTGGATCGCAAAGGATCTCAATTCTTTGATGCGCGATCTCAGGCCAGAAAACTTGACCTTCCCCCCGGGAATTCATATAGTCCGCAGAGAATGAAATGGTGAGGAGCAGGATAATGAAGCGGTTCCGGTTTATTCTTGGAAACAAAAATTCAGTCCGCCAGGGTTGCGTGGCCGCGCTGGCGTTCGCCCTGACCTGGGGGGCGGTTGGAACATTCAACCCTCAGGCGCAGGAGGGGGCCCTGACGGTCCAGGCCGATCAGGCGACCCACCGCATCCCCCAAACCCTCACGGGCGCCTGTCTCGAAGACGTGAACCACGAGGTCTATGGCGGCATTGACAGCCAGATGCTCTACGGCGAAAGTTTCCTGGAACCCGCCCCCATCCCCTCTCCCCTCGAGGGGTTCAAGGCCTGGGGGGGCGAGTGGAAACTCGAAAACGGGGAGTTGACGGCCCAAGGCGACAACGGCCCCAAGCTGCTCCGGGAGGCCCCCCCCTTCCCGGACGGGGAGACCGGCGTGGAAATCCTGCTGCCCGACCACAGCGCAGGCAACGCGGGGTTGATCCTCAAAGTGAACCGACCCGGCGTCGGGGCCGACAACTTCGACGGGTACGAGGTGTCCCTCGACGCCGCGCTCCAGATCGTCCGCCTCGGACGCCACCGCCACAACTGGGAACACATCCAGGATATCCCCTGTGAAATCCCAACGGGTGAATGGATTCCCCTCAAGGTCCGCCTCGTGGGGCCCTCGCTGAAGGTCTGGGTCAAGGACCAGTGCGTGCTCGAATACGAAGAACAGAACCCGCTCAAACCGGGAATGATCGGCCTGCGCCCCTGGGGACGCGAGGTCCGCTACCGGAACCTGTGGGTCCGCCCGGAAAGCAAAGACGGCGGGACGATTCAGAAGATCCCCTTCACCTCCCCTCAGACCGCTCCGCTCGCGGTCAGCGGCATGTGGCGCGCCTTTCAGACGGAAACGGCCGTTGGCGACTTCGCGCTGGAAACCACGCAACCCTTCTCGGGCATTCAGAGTCAGCGCCTCTCCTTCAAGTCGGGCGAAGGGTCCATCGGCATCGAGAACCAGGGGTTGAACCGCTGGGGCCTGAACCTCCTCGCGGGAAAAGTTTACGAGGGCTTTCTCTACGTGCGAGCCGAAAAACCGGTGGAACTGACCGTCGCGCTCGAAAGCCGCAACGGGCGGGCTTTGTACGACGAAAAACACCTGGCCGTGACGGACACCGACTGGAAACGGGTGGACTTCACCCTCATCCCCTCGTCGGAGGATACCACCGGGCGTTTTGCGATCTATCTCGACAAACCGGGATCGGTCTCGGTGGGATACGCCTTCCTCCAGCCGGGCGAGTGGGGACGATTCAAGGGATTGCCCGTGCGCCGCGATGTGGCCGAGGGGCTCATCGAACAGGGGATCACGGTGCTGCGTTACGGCGGGTGCATGGCGAACGCCCCCGAGTACCGGTGGAAGAAAATGATCGGTCCGCGCGAGAAACGCCCCCCCTACAAGGGCTGGTGGTATCCGTATTCCTCGAACGGCTGGGGGATTGTGGACTTCATGAACTTCTGCGAAGCCGCCGGGTTCGAGTACATCCCCGACTTCAACGCGAGCGAAACGCCCCAGGACATGGCCGACTTCATCGAGTACGCCAAAGGTCCGGCGGACAGCGAATGGGGCAAGCGCCGTCTGGCGGACGGCCACCCGGAACCCTACCGGTTGCGGTACCTCCAGATCGGAAACGAAGAGCGGGTGGACCAGCGGTACTTCGACAAGTTCAAACCCACCGCCGAGGCGATCTGGGCCAAAGACCCCGAAATCATCCTCGTCGTGGGCGATTTTCAATACACGAAACCGATTGCCGACCCGATGAAGTTCGAAGGCTCCGTGTGCGGTCTCACCAGTCTGACCGCGCAAAGCAAAATCCTGGACCTGGCCCGCGCGCACAACCGCGAAGTGTGGTTCGACCTCCACGTGAACACCGAGGGACCGCGCCCGGACGCCAGCCTCGAAGGCATGGAGTCCTTCACCGACGCGCTGGAAAAGTTGGCCAACGGCGCCCGTCACAAGGTCGTGGTCTTCGAACTCAATGCCGGCAACCACGCGCAGAAACGCGCCCTGGCCAACGCCCTGGCCGTCGGCGCCATCGCGCGCGACGGACGCCACCCCCTTGTGGCCTCCGCCAACTGCCTCCAGCCCAACGGACAGAACGACAACGACTGGAATCAGGGACTTCTGTTCCTTGATCCCTCCACCGTCTGGCTCCAGCCCCCCGGTTATGTGATTCAGATGCTCACGCGCTATTTCCAGCCGGAGGGGGTGAAGGCCGAACTGGAGGGCCCGGCCCAATCGCTCGACGTGACCGCCACACGCAGCGAAGACGGAAAAGTCCTGGTTCTCCGGGTGGTGAATCCGGACGACCAGCCCGTCTCCGTTCCCATCCGCCTCAACGGTTTCCAGCCTTTGAAACCCACCGCCACCGTGGAAGAGTTGGCCGGTCCGCTCGAAACAGTGAACACACGTCAGAATCCGAAGACCCTCGTTCCCCGGAAAATCGAATGGAAGCACGAAACGAAAGACGGAACCCCGGCGGCCTATTCGTTTCCTCCCTTCTCATTCACCATTCTGCGATTTGAATGAACCCTCCTGATCCCCGAGGAAGACACCAGGAGGAACCCTCACAAGAATTCCGAAATGTCCCGTAGGGGCGGGTTTCAAACCCGCCCTGCCAGATCCGGATCTTCAGTCCGGTGAATGACCGGACCCATTGTTACGGCTTTTCTCGAACCCAACGCCTGTTCCCCATCCGGCTGCGGGTCGGTTTAACGGGTTGTATCACCCCATATCCCCCATTCGTTAAGGAGGTACCCCCATGAAAATGCTGTTGAACACCCTGCTGGTCCTGACCATCCTGGTCCCTCGGTGTCCCGCCCAGGACACCCCCACTCCCCATCCCCTGACCCCGGTTCCCATTCAGCAGGTCAAGATCGAAGACGAATTCTGGACCCCCAAACTCAAGGTCTGGCGCGAAGTGACCATCCCCGACTGTTTTACGAAGTTCGAAAAGGAAGGGACACTGGGCAACTTTGACGCAGTCCGCGATGGCGGCGGAGAATTCCACGGCCAGGCGTGGTACGACGGCCTGACCTACGAGATGATCCGGGGATGCGCCGACTTCCTGGCCGCTCAGAAAGACCCGGCTCTCGAAGCCCGCCTCGACGGCTACATCGAACGCATCGCCGCAGCCGCCGCCAAGGACCCCGACGGGTACCTGAACACCTACACCCAGCTCAAGGAACCCACCCACCGTTGGGGACAGAATGACGGGGACGATAATCGTCAGCATGATATCTACAACGCCGGCGCCATGATCGAGGCCGGGGTCCACTACTACCGCGCCACCGGCAAGACCCGCCTGCTCGCCGTGGCGACCCGGCTCGCCAACCACATGACCGACCTCATGGGGCCCGCGCCGCGCAAGAACATCATCCCCGGTCACTCGCTCGCCGAAGAGGCCCTGGTGAAACTCTACCTGCTCTTCCGCGAGAAACCCGACCTGAAAGCCCAGATGCCCGTGCCGGTCGAGGAGAAACGTTACCTGGAACTGGTCGAATTCTGGATCGGCAACCACGGCAACCACGAGGGACGTCGGGACTTCGGACCCTATGGCCAGGACCACAAATCCGTTTTCGAAATGGAAACCATCGAGGGCCACGCCGTGCGCGCCACCCTGCTCTGTACCGGCCTGGTGGCCGCTTACTCGGTTAACGGGCGTGAGGAGTACCTGGCCACCGCCCGGCGACTCTGGGACAACATGGTCCTGCGTCGCATGTACATCAACGGAGGACTCGGCGCGCAGGCCCAAATAGAAGGATTCGCCGGGGACTACGACCTGCCCAACAACGGCTACCTCGAAACATGCGCGGCCATCGGCGCGGGATTCTTCCACCGCAACATGAACCTGGCCCTGGCCGATGCCCGCTACGCCGACGAACTCGAACGCGTCCTCTACAACGGCGTCCTGAGCGGGGTTTCCCTGAAGGGCGACACCTACTTCTACGAAAACCCCCTCGAGGCCGACGCGAAGCGGACCCGCTGGGCCTGGCACAGCTGTCCCTGCTGTCCCCCGATGTTCGTCAAGATCATGGGCGCCCTGCCCGGTTACATCTACGCCCAAGACCCCCAGGCCGTTTACGTCAACCTGTTTATCGGCAGTGAGGCCGATCTGACCGTGGCCGACACAAAAGTCCACATCAAACAGACGACCCGCTATCCGTGGGACGGGGCGGTGCGCTTCAACATCGAGCCGGAACGGGAAGCCGAGTTCGCCGTCCACCTGCGTCTGCCCGCCTGGTGCGAGGGAGCGAGCGTGGCAATCAATGGCGAAACGAAAAAAGACTACCCCAAGGTTCGCGGCTACGCCCAACTCCAGCGGAAGTGGAAAAAGGGCGACACGATCGATCTGACGCTCCCCATGCCCGTCCTGCGCATCAAGGCCAACCCGAAGGTCACCGCCGACCTCGGCCGGGTCGCCCTCCAGCGCGGACCGCTGGTCTATTGCCTCGAAGGCCCGGATAATCCCTCGGGGGTCCGCAATCTCTGCCTCCCGTCCGAAACACCACTCCAGGCTGAGCCCCAACCCAACCTCCTCGGGGGGATCACGGTCATCCAGGGCAAGGCCCAGACCGTCCAGAAAACCGAATGGCCCGACACGCTCTACCGCCCGGCCACTCAGGCTTCCAGCATGAAGGAGGTCGAGTTCACAGCGATCCCCTACTACGCCAACGCCAACCGCGAACCGGGCGACCTCCAGGTCTGGATCGCCGAAACCCCCGACAGGGTTGCGCCCTGACCGGAATACCCACAGTCACAGAATGCCAGTCCAACACCTACCCCCTTTTCGGGAAAAGTCACCCGGAGAGGGGGTTTTCTTTGACGAATGGTAACACTGAAAAATCGCGCAGAGACGCAGGGGCGCAGAGAGGCCTGAATGAGGACAGGGTACGACTTGAACCGCGATAACGAAAAATGAAGGGGAAAACTTGGGGTTTCGTGAAATAACCCAATCTCTGCGCCTCTGCATGTCTTTGCGTCTTGTGTTCAATTCGTTTGCGGTTGCAACTGTGCTGCACGCACGAGCGGTTCTCCGTGTTCTCCGCGCCTCCGCGCGATGCTCTTTTTCTTTTCTCTTACCACCTCGTTGTTTTCCCCGAATCGCGTCCGATTTTCCCCGCCCGAGTCCCCCACACAATTTCACCCCACACGATTCTACTTGCAATTGCAAAGTGATTTGCTCTATAGTCAAATCGTGAGGCTGGAAAGGACCAACCCGATGGACGTGCGCCGAGCGGTGGACCAGATTGCCGAAATCCGAGAGTGCCTGGCACGCAGTCAGGCCTACCAGGGCTACCGACCCTGGGTCATGGCGGCGGTCGGCGGAGTCGCCTGTCTCGCGGCGGGCCTTCAGGCCTGTCTCGACGTCACGCACTCGCCCGAGGGGTATGTCGTTTTCTGGTGTGCGGTGGCGGTCATCGGGATCGGATTTGGCGCCGGGGCGCTCCTGGTGGATTCCCGGCGAACGCGCGACCCGCAGCTGCGCCAGCTGATCCAGACGCTCTCGGCCCAGTTTGTCCCGACGCTCGTGGCGGGCGTTTTTATCACCGGCGCCCTGACGTGGCGCCTGCCCGAGGCCGTCGCCTACCTGCCCGCGATCTGGGCGCTGCTCTTCAGCCAGGGCTTCACGGCCCTGCGCCCCTACCTGCCTCCCTATGGCGGGATTATCTGCGGGTTCTACCTGCTGGCGGGGCCGATCCTGTTCGGGTTTGCCGTTCCCGGCCAGACGCCCCCGCCTTGGGCAATGGGAGTCACGTTTGGCGGCGGCCACTTTCTGGCCGCGTGGTTGATCTACCGCAGTGAAAAGGAGAAATGAGGATGTCTCCCCAACCGCCTGAGGAATCCCCGGACACCGGCGGACGATTTGCCTACGAGGGCCTGGACCGTGTGCTGCACGAAAAGGCGCGCCTGGGCATCCTGACCTCGCTCCTGTCGCACCCCGAAGGTCTCCTGTTCAACGACCTCAAACGGATGTGTTCCCTGACAGACGGCAACCTGAGCCGCCACCTTCAGGTCCTCGAGGAGGAAGGCCTGGTCGAGGTCTGGAAGGGATTCGAAAAGAAACGCCCCAAGACCCTCTGCCGTCTCTCGTCCGAAGGCCGCCGACGCTTCCTCGCCTACCTGACCGAACTCGAACGGGTGGTCAAAGACGCCGCCCAGGCACTCGAGGCCACCGGAAACAACGCCGCGCGCGCCCGGATGGGAAAGGATCTGGACTCGGGACTGGTGACGGGGTGAGGGGGAAGGCTTCTTTTTGATCTACACACTTTGCGCCGCAGAGTTATTTGACAACCAGAATTAGAGATTGGTTCCCTTTCAAATGTAGAGGATTGCTACATGTTCCTGACATCATGTGAGTATACAGAGGGCGTTTTGCGGTCTTTTCGAGGAAAGCGGTTGAAATGCAATCTGATCCCCCATACTTACCAGAAAGGTTGAACCATGAAGAGATGTCTTATCTTACTGATTGGCATTCCATTTTTGATGCTGATTCTGTATCTGGTGTTGGATTCTCTCAATCGCTATCTTATAAGTATCCCCGTTCAGGAAAATGTACTCCCAGGGATCTGGATTGCCCACAGAAACGAAGGAATCGAAATATTTAATTTTAGTGATGACCGAACATTCTCACAAAAATTCTACAGGAATGGAGAGATTGTTTTCTCAACGAAGGGGAAATGGTCTGTCAACTATACCAGCACTCCTCCTTCTCCGAAGAGTCAACAAGTGATGATATTGGATAACTTAATTATTTGTCGTTCTGAATCCGGAGAAGAAGAGGAAAGACCTGTATCAGGGCATGCACTTATTTGGAATTATCCACCCAGAATAATGATAGATATTGAAGGCGATTATGTGCTTTCAAAGAAGAAAACAAAAAAAGATATTGAAAAGGCAAAGAAAGAAATGCCAAGTGCTGATTTTTCAGAATTCTTTGAAGCAGCAAAATGAGAAATTATAGATTTTACATGCTCATTGAGCCGAACGCCTACGTGTGGCGAGAAATCTATCCCTATTGCCTGATTGAAGGCATCGAGAATCTTCCGGAAAGACCGATCACAGGAAACCGGAATAGCATTCTATGAAAACAGAACGAGTCTTTTCTTTACTCTGTCCCTTCAATAATCCGGGCCTTCAGCCCTTGTGAAAAAAAGGGACACTTTTCCTGGGGCGACGCTGCGCTTGCCCCAGGCTGGTATAAATTCGCGCCGTTGGCGCTTGAACGCGGTTGAAAATACTCAAATTTCTTTCTGAAAGACTCGGAGAAAAAGGAGGAGCCTATGCGCATCCTGCTGATCAATGCCCCACACCCTTCGATCGGGAGCCGCATCCCGCGCGAGCACCTGCCCCCGCTCGGGTTGCTCTCCATCGGGGGGCCCCTGCTCGACGCCGGACACTCGGTTCAACTTCTGGACGCCGAGTTCGGACCGATGCCGATCGCGACAATTGTCGAGCAGACGGTGGCGTTCAACCCCGACTCCGTCCTCCTGGGCCATTCCGGGTCCACCTCCGCCCACCCGATCATTTCCGAGATCACCCGCGCCCTGCGCGCGGCGCTGCCCCCGGTGTGGATCGTGCATGGGGGAGTGTTCCCGACCTACCACTGGCGCGAGATCCTGAACGAAGAACCTCAGGTGGACGTGATCGTCCGGGGCGAGGGAGAGGAAACGACGCCCCGCCTCCTCCACGCCCTTGAGACCCACGCCCCCCTCGACGCGATCCCTGGCATCGCCTACCGGCATCGGGGTGTTCCCGTCGCCACTCCGCCCGCCCCCCTGATCCGCGACCTGGACGCCTGCCGCGTCGGGTGGGAACTCATTGATTTCCGGCGCTACAGCTACTGGGGAAACAAACGGGCCGTGGTGGTCCAGTTCTCGCGCGGGTGTCCGCACGCCTGTACCTACTGCGGCCAGCGCGGGTTCTGGACCCGCTGGCGCCACCGCTCGCCCGAGAAGTTCGCCGCCGAACTCGCCTGGCTCCACCGCGCCCACGGCGTCGAGGTCATCAACTTCGCCGACGAAAACCCCACCTCCTCGCGTACCGCCTGGCTCGCCTTTCTGAAAGCACTCATCGCTGAGAACGTCCCCCTGACGCTCGTCGGGTCCACTCGCGCGGACGACATCGTCCGCGACGCCGACCTCCTCCCTGTGTACAAACAGGCCGGGGTGGACCGTTTCCTCCTGGGGACGGAAAGCTGCGACGAAGCGACCCTGCGCCGGGTTCAGAAAGGCGGAAGCACCACGAAAGACCGCGAGGCGATCCGGCTCCTCCGCGAACACAACATCCTCTCCCTCGTCACCTACGCCGTCGGGTTCGAGGACGAATCGGACCGCGACTACTGGCGCAGCCTGCGTCAGCTCCTTTCCTACGATCCGGACCAGATCCAACTGGTGTACGCCACGCCGCACCGCTGGACCCCCTACTTCCGGCAGGTGGCCGAACGCCGCGTGATCCAGACCGACCGGCGGCGCTGGGATTACAAACACCAGGTCCTCGCCACCGGCAGCGTTCCCCCGTGGCGGGTGCTGCTGTGGGTCAAGAGCATCGAGGCCATCCTCCAGATGCGCCCCCGCTCGCTCTGGCGCTTCCTGACCCACCCCGACCGGGCGATCCGCGACGCCATCCACTGGTATTACCGCATTGGGCGGAAGGTGTGGTTCTACGAGATCTGGAACTTCTTCTTCCGCGACCGCCACCTCAAGCACGGTCCCACCCTCACCGAATTCTGGGGCGCGCCCCAGGACCACGAGGCCGAAGCAATGGGATGGAGAAAGAAAGAAGAAGAGGAGGAAGAGAGAAGAGTGGCTGTAAAGCAGACTCGAATGTATTCGGAAGAAATCAGACAAGTGGAACATGCGAACGATCTGTTGGTACTTCATACGAATTTGCATTCAAGGTGACACAAACCCACGTGATGTGGGTCGTATTGAAACCGCATTTTCAACCACGAAAAAACACGAAGGTCACGAAAACCACTTCTCTTTCGCACTACGACCTCCCCCCAGAAAACACCCGGGGCGGAACGCCCTTTCCGACGTTCCACCCCGGGTCTCTCAAAAACCGAATCACAATTCCTGCCGATTTCGATCACTTCCCGCCCTTGTTGATCTTGTCCAGCGCGTTCTGGGCTTCCTGCTTGAGCGCCTCGTCCTTCAGGAACGGCTCGACAAGCGCCTTGGCGCCCGGATCGGCCACATTGCCCAGCGCCGAAACGACGGCCCGCTTCTCTTCCACGCGCGTGGCCAGTTCGAGCGCCTTCTTGTAAAGCCCGACCTGCTCGGGAGCCGGTTTGCCCGACTTCTCGATCGCCTTGACGAACCCATTCAGCGCCAGAATCTTGCACGCGCCGTCCGCATCGCCCTGCGCCGACTTCTGCAGGTCCTCGACGACCGGCCCCATCTCGCGCCAGTCGGAAAGCGCGCGGATCGCCGCCTTGCGCACGTCCACATTGTCGCTGCCAAGCGCCTTGCGCACGGCCCCCAGCGCCTCGTCGCCCCCCAGGCGCGCCAGCGCCGGCATCAGCAATTCCTTGCCCCGAGGATTGGCCTTCTCAACCGACGGAACCACCGCGCCCGCTTTGGCTTCCGTGTCGCGCGCGGCCAGCCCCTTGAGGGCCTCCGCCGCCGCTTCCTGCTTCGCGTCCGCCGCCGTGGCCACGATCTCGGCCAGCGGCGCGGCGTCCTTCGCACCCGCGATCTTGCCCAGCGCCTTACCCACGGCCTTCACTGCGTTCGCGTCCTTGTCGTCGAGCATCTTCACCAGCGCCGGGACAGCCTCGGCCTGCTGACGGTCCCCGAGGACCGCGATCAGGCGCGCCTTGACTCCAGCGTCCTGAGCCGCTTCGGCGACCGCCACGATCTTCGCGCCCGTGTCCTTGCCCGCCATGCGGGCCAGACCCGCTTCGGCGGCCTTGCCCGTCTCGCCCGTGTCGCTCAGCTTGGCCGCCACCCCGTCCACCTGATCCACACCGCCCAGTTCGCCCAGCGCGTGAAGCGCCGCAATGCGGACCTCTTCGTTCTCCGAGGCCACCAGCTTCGCCACCTCGGGCGCCGCCGATTTCTGGCCGCGCGCCGACAACGCCGTCACCAGCACCAGTTGGCTCGCGGGGTCCACCTTAGCGAGCGCTTCGGCGATGGCCTGTCCGGCCTTGTCGCCCGGAATCGAAGCCAGAATCTGCCCGGCGGCCAGCCGGACGCCCTTATCGTCGCTCTTGAGCAGGTCCATCAACGCGGGAACCGCCTCGACGCCCGTCGCCTTCGCCAGACCCGCATGCGCCGCGATCCGGATGGTCTTGGGGTTCTCAGCCGCCATGAGCGACTTGCAGATTTCCACCGCCTTCTCGGCGGGCAGTTTGTCCGCGCACATCAGCAGCGCGTTTGATTTTTCGTCCTTCAGGTCCGCGTCCACCTGCGCGGCCTTGAGCGCCTCCGCCGCCGCCTCGCCCCCCATCCGACCCAGCGCCTGGATGGCCGCGCGCTTCACGTCTTTGCTCGCATCACCTTTCAAAGCGTCCGCCACCGCCGCCACGGCCTTGCCGTCGCCACGCTGACCCAACGTCCCGAGAATCCCCACCTTCACCGCGCCGTCACTCTTCGCCAGCGCGGCCAGAAGCGCTTCTCCCGCCTCGGGGCACGCCATGCCCTGAAGCGCGAACCGCGCCATGTGCGAATAGTCGCCCAGCGGCAGCAGCTTCGCCAGAGACGGCACCGACTTGGCCGTCCCCACATTGCGCAGCATCCGGCAGACCCACTGTTTCGCCGCGTAGGTCGTCAGCGGACAATCGAGCATTCCGATCAGATCCTCTTCGATCTTCCCCTTCTCCTCGGGCGAGGCCTTGCGAATCCGTTCCTCATAACCGGCCATGGCGGCCCGGCTCGAACCGAAATCGTAGAGCATAATCTGCATTTTCGGATCTTCGGCCAGCACGCGCAGCGTCACGTTACGATACGCCACCGGGCCGTGGTCGCCCTGCAGCATGAGGGGCCCGAGCGACTTCTCGTCCTCGAACGCCGCCGCGCGCGTCGGACCGGTCACTTCCACATTCTCGTGGATCACCTTGCCGTTCTGGACCACCCGCACGAACCGTGCGTTCTCGGTCTTCTTGCCGCTGGCGTCGAAACGCGGCGCGCGGAACACCACATCGTAGGACTGCCATTCGCCCGCGGGCTTCGACGCATTCACCAGCGGGTCGTGTCCCTCGAATCCCTTGTCGTTCGCCCAGCGCTGGTAGATCCCACCGCATCCGGCGCCCGGGTACTCCGCCTTCTCGATGCCGAAACTGTCGAACACCTGGATTTCATAGCGGCCCATGAAGTACACGCCCGAGTTCGAGCCTTTCGGCACCTTGAACTCGACATGCGCCATCACGTCCCAGTGTTCGAGGTTCGACAGGAGGTTGTTCGTGCTCCCCTTCGGACCATTGACGATCACGCCCTTCCCCTCGGCGCCCTTCAGCGCCTTCTCGTTCTGCGGGTCCGTCACCGCGTCGCCGAACACCTGCCACTCGCCCGTCGGCTGGCGCCACACGCTCAGGCCGTTTTCCCCGATCAACGCGACATTGCGATAGAACGCTCCCTTGCTGCCTTCGGCATACGTCGGCTCGGGGCGCGGACTGACCTCGTCGCTCGGGCGGTCGTCCATTTCATAATCGCCCAGGGCATACTGGATACCGTCCAGGTACTGCTGCAACATGGCCTTGTTCCAGAAGATGTCTTCGTTGTGGCCGAAGCCCGAGTAGAACACCCGGCCCTTTTCCACCTTGTGAATCCAGACCAGCCCCTCGTCGAGGTCCACGCGCTTGATGCTCTTCGGGTCCGGTTTCCGGGAATCCGGATGGTCCATGTCCATACTCACCAGGATGCGCAGTTTCGCCCGCGAGTAGGGGCCGCCCGGCTGGTACAGTTCCTCTTTAAGCAGGAACCCCTTGTGGTCGAAACCTTTCAGGAGGACATGGTCCGGTTCGTCCAGTTTGACGGGCCACGTGCCTTCGGACGTCCACGGGTGGCCGTCAAACGTCGCCCCGATCATCTCGGCGCCCTCTTTCCACTTGTAAAAGTTGTCCGACGCCGCATGGACCCCGATGATCCCCTTGCCGCTCTTCACGAAGTCCAGAATCGCTTTCTGCTGCGCCTCGTTCGGTTCGAGCATCGTCGTGTTGTTGAACAGAAGCCCGTCGTACTTGGCCAGGTTTTCAGCGGTCAGAACGTTCATGTCGTCGCTCACGTCCACCGAGAAAGCCCCGGTCTTCTCGCCCATCGCCTTGAAGGCCTGGGTCGCCAGAGGGATCGAGGAATGGAAAAATCCCTCGCACCGCCAGAAGACCAGAATCTTCCGCGGCTTGGCGGGCGCTTTGGTCGCCTTCTCGGGCAACGCCGCGCGCATCTTGTTCAGCATGTCGTCACTGGGTTGCGGCGGATTCGGGTTGTGCGCGGCAAGCGCCAGACCACACGAAAGTACACCAAACAGACACCCTGTCAGAAAACCGATCACACGCTTTCTCATCATCGTACTTCTCCCTCACCTGAAATGATCTTCACCGATTCAGACCGCTCCGTTGAACGGTCGCTACATACCGTTTTTTTCATCGCTTGCTTGAAACGACCGCGACATCCGTTTCTCACCTCTTGTTTGAGATGGTTGCAACATGCCATTTTCATCTCTTAGTTGAAACGGCCGCGACATACCGTTTTTTCCATCTCTTATTTGAAGCCATCGTGACCTG